>JBAZZY010000029.1 GCA_041658565.1 Actinomycetota bacterium
CCCCCCCCCCCCGCACGACTGTCAAGGACCGAAGCTCTGATTCCCGTCAATGAGCCGCCGCCGCTAATCCCCCGACGAACGACAAGAGCGGCTTTGGCGCGCAACTCACCGTGCGGGCGGCGTCTTCGCGCACGCGCGACACATGCCAACGATCTCAGCCTGATGCGTGCGTACGGTGAATCCGTGCGCGCGCGCGACTTTGCGGGCCCAGCCGTCCACTTCGCAATCGGGGATCTCAACGACGCTGCCGCAGGTCTCGCACAGCAGGTGGTGGTGATGTTCCGCCGAGCACAGGCGAAAGCGTGCCTGGGTCACGTCATCGCGCAGGACGTCGACGGAGCCGTCGTCGGCGAGCATGCGCAACGTGCGATAGACGGTGGCCAGGCCGGTGCGGCTGCCGCGCGCGCGCAAGCGCTCGTGCAGCTCCTGCGCGGCGAGCGCCTCGCCTCCGGCGAGCGCCTCAAGTACTTCGTCACGCTGCGCGGTTCTTCGCATCAGGAGGCCTCGCGGACTACTCGGCGCGCGCGCGCCAGACGCCCGCGACGAAACAGATCCGAAAGAACAAATGCCGTCGCCGCCACAAGAACTATCGTCCCGCTGGGCGCGCTGTTGGCAATGCTCGCGATAACCAGCCCGACCCCCGCGGACGCAGCCCCGGTCGCCGACGCAACCGAAATCGAGGCCTGGAAACTGCGTACGAGATTGCGTGCAACGCCGACCGGCAAGACCATCAATGCGGCAACCAACAAGATGCCGACGACCTGCATCCCGATGCCGATCGTCGCGGCCGCGAGCAACATCAACAGAACGTTCAGCGCTCCGACGGGAACTCCGGCGACAAGGGCCGCTTCTTCATCGATCGCTATCGCAAACAACCCGCGATACAGCAGCAGCACCGTCAGGAGAAGCGCGGCCGCGAGGCCGGCCATCGCAAGCAACTCACCGGGCGAGACGGTGAGGACCTGGCCGAACAGGAACCCGAACAGATTCACGTTGTACGACCCACTGATGCTGGCAACGAACACGGCGGTCGCAATAGCCCCGTAGAAGAACAACGCAAGGGCCATGTCCGCTTCCTCGGGCGCGCGCCTTCGCAGTCGATCGATCCCGAGCGCCCCGGCGATCGCCGCAACCAGCGCCGCAGCGAACGGCGACACGCCGAGCCACAACCCGACGGCAACGCCCGCGAAAGCAATGTGCCCGATGCCGTCGCCGATCAGCGACAGGCGCTTCTGCACAACGAAAGTACCGATCGCGGGCGCGGCGGCACCGACGACCATCGCTGCGAGGATCGCCGGCCAGAACAACTCCAAGAAGATCAATGCGGGTGGTCCTCCACGAACAGCCCGACCTGCTCGCGCGCCTCAGCCGGCGGAACCTCATCGATGTGTCCTTGATGCAATGCGAGCACTCGCGTGAGGTCGTTTCCGACCGCACCCAGATCGTGCGCGACGATCACGACGGCGACGCCCTGCGTGTGCAGTTCACGCAACACCCCCGCGAAATGCACCTGCGACTCCCTGTCCACGCCTGCGGTCGGCTCGTCGAGAACGAGCAATCCCGGTTCGGACACAAGCGCGCGCGCGATGAGCGCGCGCTGCTGCTGCCCGCCGGACAAGTCCCCGATGCGGCGCCCTGCGAGATCCTCCAGTCCAACGCGCTGCAGCGCGCGCATCGACATCTCCCGCTCGGATCGCAGGAACGGCCCAACCAGGCGCCTCCCCGCTCGCTGAGCGAGCACGACCTCCAGCACTGTGGCCGGCACGCGACCCGAGATTGCCGCGCGCTGCGGGACGTAGCCCACACGCTCGCGCGCGCGCGCGTCCCGCGCCGGACGCCCGAACAGCAGCGCGCGCCCGGCACCGGGTTCGAGCAAGCCGAGCGCCACCTTGACCAACGTAGACTTGCCGGCGCCGTTGGCACCGAGCAGCACGACGTAATCCTGCGAGCCGATAGTCAGATTGATGTCGGAAAGAACAGGCCCGCTCTCGTACGAGAACGAAACGTCGCGCAGTTCTACAACGGGCGTGGACATCCGAGTCCCTCCGCGAGCACACGCAAATTCACCCGCATGATCGAGACGTAGTCATCTCCGGCCGCGCGCCCCTCGCGAGTCAGGCTCTCGATCGGATTGAGCATCGCAGTACGAGCGCCGACGGCGCGCGCGACGGCCGCCGCGACGCGCGGACTCACGATGCTCTCGGAAAACACGGTCGTGACTCCGCGCGCTCGGGCGATTCGCACAACGTCTTCAAAGTGGCGAGGCGCAGGCTCGGACTCCGGCGATGTCCCGGCGATCGGAATCTGTCGCAGACCGTACCTGCGCGCGAGATACCCGAACGCGTCGTGAGCGGTTACCAGGTCCCGGCGCGCGCACTTCGAAAGAGTGTCGCGATAGGACTGGTCGAGGTCCTCCAGCGCGCGCGCCGACCTCTGTGCGCGCGCAACCACCTCTGCGCGCGCGCCGACCGGGATCTGCCTCGAGATCGCCGAGGCGACGGAGGAAACTACCTGACTCATCAAGGCGGGATCGAGCCACACGTGCGGATCCTTGGGGAGCAACTGAACAGGGTTCAAGACATCCAGCACGTTCAGCGCCGGTGCCCCCTTCTGAACCGCTCCCTCAACGGCCGGCTGGAACCCCCCACCCATGTACACGACGAGATCCGCCGTTCGCAGACGAATCAGATCACGGGGACGCAGTTCGACATCGTGAGGCTCGCCACCCGGCGGAGTGAGGTCAACCACGCGAACGGCATCGCCGGCCGCCGCGCGCACGGCCCACGCGAGCGAGTAGAAGGACGCAGCCACCTCCGGACGGCCGTCCGGGCGCGCGCCTGCCGTCGAAGAACACGCCGGCAAGACGCCCAATAGGAGCGGTAACAGAGCGACTCGGACGAACATGCGCCGCATGGTCGTCACCCTAGAACCAATTGAGAATGATTGTCAATCTCAAAAAGGACTACTTCGGAGGCATCCGCAAAGCTCCGTCCAGACGGATCGTTTCGCCGTTCAGGAACGCGTTTTCCACGATGTGGCGTGCCAGCGCGCCGAACTCCGCGGGGTCCCCCAAACGCTTCGGGTGCGGGATCCCGTCCGCGAGCGCTTGCCGGGCCTCCTCGGGAAGGAGTGCCAGCATCGGCGTGTTCATCGTCCCAGGTGCGATCGTACACACGCGCACGAGGCGCGCGGCCAGGTCCCGCGCCGCAGGAAGCGTCATCGCGACGACGCCGCCCTTGGACGCCGCGTAGGCGACCTGGCCGATTTGGCCGTCGTAGGCGGCAATCGAAGCGGTGTTGATGATCACGCCACGCTCGCCGTCTTCGGGTTCCTGCTGCAGCATCTGCGCGGCCGCGCAACGCATCACGTTGAACGTGCCGATCAAGTTGATCTGGATGACCTTCGAGAACAAGTCCAGCGAATGCGGGCCGTTCTTGTCCACGGTTCGCTGCGCCCAGCCAACGCCGGCACACGAAACGGCAACGTTCAGCGCGCCGAACTCCCGCACCGCGGTCGCAACCGCTTCTTGAACATCCGCTTCGCTGGTGACGTCGGTCGCCGCGAAACGAGCGTTCGCACCCATCTCCTTGGCCACCGCTTCGCCTTGCGACGTCGGCAGGTCAACGATGACGACGCGCGCGCCTCCGGCGAGAAGCGCCTGCGCCGTCGCGCGCCCCAAGCCCGAGGCACCCCCGGTAACCAAAGCAACCTTGTTTTCGAGATTCATGGGATCTCCTTTCAGTCCGCGCGGGAGTCTATCGCGCGCGCCTAAACTGACGTCATGTCTAACGTGATCGACGTGACCGAGACGACCTTCGAGCAGGAGGTCCTGGACCGGTCGCACGAGGTTCCGGTCGTCGTGGACTTCTGGGCCGAGTGGTGTGGACCGTGCCGAACGCTGGGGCCGATGCTGGAACGCCTGTCGGAAGAAGCCGGCGGGGAGTGGATCCTGGCCAAGGTAGACGTGGATACGAACCCCGGCCTCGCGTCGGCCTTCGGAGTGCAGGGAATCCCCGCAGTTCACGCCTTCCGAAGGGGCCGCGACGTCGCCGAGTTCGTCGGCGCCCTACCGGAGCCGCAAGTTCGCGACTGGCTCGCCGGGCTCGGCCCGACGCCGGCGGACGTCGCAGTGCAAGAGGGCCTTGATGCGGAGAATCGCGGCGACTTGGAGTCCGCTGCGCAGAAGTACCGCACGGCCCTGGCGCACGAGCCTGCCCGCGCCGAAGCCAAAGCAGGCCTGGCGCGCGCCGAAGTGGCATTGCGCGCGGCTTCGGCGGACGAGCAGACATTGCGCGCGCGCGCCGCGGCAAACCCCGCAGACATCGACGCGATCATGGATCTGGCTTCCGTCGAGTTCGCGCACGGCACTATCGAGTCGGCGCTCAAGCGCATGATCGACCTCGTGCGCGCGTCGGTGGGCTACGAACGCGAACAGGTCCGGACGAGACTGCTGGAATTGCTCGACACGCTGGCACCCGACGATCCGCTCGCGCTCGCGGCACGCCGCGATCTGGCCGCAGCGCTTTTCTAGACGGCGTGCGAGGAATCGCCCGGATTGCCCGTTCTTGACGGCCGGCGCTACGCTCAACGTATGGACGAGATGGCTGAAGCAGTCGCGGAACTTGAATCCGAACAGCACGATCTCGAAGTGTTGCTTCGAGGGCTCGAACCCGAACTCTGGAGCGCCCCCACTCCCGCAGCGGGCTGGGACGTGCGCGATCAGGTGTCGCACCTCGCCGACACCAGCGACGTGTGCGCCGACACCGTGACCGGCGGCCCCCGCCAACTCAACGAGGAAGCCCTTGCGGCGCCCTCCCCCGAGGCCTACACGGAGTCCGGGTGCGTCAAAGGGCGCGCGATGACGCCGGAAGAAGTGCTGCAGTGGTATGTCGCAACGTCTGCTCGCAGCCGAGATGCCCTGCTGTCGAAGGGCCCGAAAGATCGCGTCCCGTGGGGACTCGGGATGAGCGCGCGCATGATGGTCACCGCTCGCCTGATGGAGCACTGGGCACACGGATGCGACATCCGCGAAGCGGTAGGCGCGCCGCTCACGGCGCCCCCACACCTTCGCTCGATCGCCCTGCTCGCGTTGCGGGCCGTCCCCTACGCGCTTTCTGTGGCGAAGGTCGCGCCGCCGCCGGGAACACTGAGTGCGGAGTTGACGTTCGGCACAGAGGTCTGGCATCTGGGTCCCGAAGATGCATCCGACGTGATCTCCGGCGACGCCTTCGAGTTCTGCCGGCTCGGAACTCAGCGCGCTCGGCGTTCCGACCTGCCGTCGCTTCGCGCTCGAGGACAGCTCGCAGAAGCCGCGCTGGACAACATGCGCGCGTTTCTTTGAGGCCGGGCCTGCCGGCTACACCAGGTCCAGGCGGTACGCCATGACGATGAAGTCGTCGGTGACGAGGAAGTCGTGCTCGGGAACCCGCCGAAAGCCCATCCGCTCATACATCCCCCGCGCGGTGACCATCAAGCTCGTGGTGTGCAACCCGATTGTGGACGCCCCGACGCCGCGCGCGCGCGCCACGCACTCCTCGGTGAGCGCGCGACCGATACCTCGACCGCGCGCCTCCGGCGAAACCCCCAAAAGGCGAATCCCGGCCCATCCCGGCGGCCAGTTCTCGCCGGTGCCCGTGGGGCGCGGCGGGTAGTACGTAACCGACCCCGCCAGCCGGCCCCCTTGTTCGGCAACGATAAGCACCGAGTCGGCCAAGCGCGCGCGCACATCCACTATGTCATTCTCGTAAGCGGCGAACTCGCCACGCAGATCCTCGGGGGTGTCGGGCCCCGGCCGGTACTCGCGATACGCCGCGGTCAAGAGGCGCGCAACGGCGTCCAACTCGTCTGTGCGCGCGTCGCGCACCGCTACGCCCTCCGTGATCATCACGAACCAAGCCTAGCAACGCCGGCAAGCCGAGCGAGCCCTTGCGGGAACAGCGCACATCGGGAGTACGCTTCGCCTTACCGAAAACGGTGCGCGCACCGGGTGCGCGCAGAGGACACCACATGCGATTCGACCTCAGCACCGACGTCGGCGCGGGCGGCGATGACGGCCCGCTGTACGCGATCGTGTCCTCGGTGAACATCGCCTGCGGCGGGTACACCGGCGATCGTGAGGACATGAGGCTTTCGGTACAACTGGCAGTGCAGCATCGAGTCGCCATCGGAGCGCTCGCCGGATACGCCGTTCCCGAGGGCGCGGTCGGCGCTTCCTACGAAGAACTGGCGCGCGCCGTTGCGGTCCAAGTCGCATCTCTCGCGCGCATCGCCGAGAAGAGAGGATCCCGAATCGCTCACGTCCGGCCTCAGGGAAACCTGTACGGACGAACAGCAGCGGACGCGACAGTCGCCGAGGCGTTCGTGACGGCTGTATGGAGCATCGATCCAACGCTTCGGATCGTCGGCCTGGCCGGATCCGAGTTGCCCGCCATCGCTCGCGGGATGGGGATGGACGTCGTAGAGGAGGCGTTCGCAGACCTCCGCTACACCGACGACGGAACGCCGGCAGACCCCGCCGAACCGGGAGCCGTGATCTCGAATCCCGACGAAGCCGCCGCACAAGCGTTGTCGATCGCCCTCGGGCGGGCCGTGGACACGATCGACGACCGCGCCATCGCGGTGCGAGCCGACACGATCTGCATCCGCAACGGCGCGCCGGAATCGATCGAGATCGCGCGCGCGGTGCGCGACGCCCTCGCCGGAGCCGGGCTCATCATCGCGCCCCCGTAGTTCTCGCGGATCTGCTAGAACTCGCGTCGTGAGCCGGTTCGCGATCGTCACAGGTGCGTCCTCCGGAATAGGGGCCGCCACCGCGCGCCGCCTCGCGGCCGATGGGTTCGAAGTTCTCATCGGCGCGCGCCGCACCGACCGTCTCGCGGAAGTGGCCGCCCAGACCGGCGCGCGCTGGGCATTCCTCGACGTTACCGATCCGGACAGCGTCGTGCGTTTCTGCGCAGGGATCGAGCGGTGTTCACTGCTGGTAAACAACGCCGGCGGCGCGAAAGGACTGCGGTCGCTCGCCGATGCGCGCGACGACGAGTGGACTTGGATGTTCGAGACGAACGTACTCGGGCTGATGCGGATGACGCGCGCGCTGCTGCCGGCGTTGGAGCGATCCGGCGACGGCCACATCATCAACATCGGATCTATCGCCGGAATCGAGACGTACCCCGGAGGCGCCGGATACACAGCCGCCAAGCACGCCGTGCGCGCGGTGACCGACACTCTTCGTCTCGAATTGCTCGGCAAGCCGATCCGGGTCACCGAGATCCTGCCTGGGCTGGTGGACGAGACCGAGTTTTCGCTCGTTCGCTTCGACGGCGACGCCGTGCGCGCAGAGGCCGTGTACGACGGTCTCACCCCGCTGGTCGCCGACGACATCGCCGACTGCATCTCGTGGGCGGCGACGCGGCCGAGTCACGTCGACATCGACCAGATCGTCGTGCGGCCGCGCGCCCAGGCCCGCGCAACCGTCGTTCACCGAGATCCCGGAACGAACCGGACATAAACGGGGGGCCGGACACCGAAGCGTCCGAGAACCCGGTGCTTGCTCGTTCAACCAGGTAGCGCGCCCGACGAAACGCGCGCTACGACCGCATGAGACGACGGCGAGCACGTGTGATTCTGCTCGCGGCGACGACAGCTTTCGCCGCGAGTTCCGTCGCGCCCTCGGACGCCGCACCGGGGACCACCGCGCGCGCGTCGGTTACGTCCAGCGGCACACAGGCGAACAACGCGACACCCGCAACCTCGGTTCCCGACACGACGAGTCCCGAAATGTCCCTCGACGGCCGATGGATCGCCTTCTCATCCGACGCGACCAACCTCGTGTCCGGAGACACCAACGGCGTCGCCGATATCTTCCTGCGCGACATCGCCACCGGAGTCACCACCCGTGTGTCCGTCACGTCGACGAAGGCTCAAGCAAACGGAGCCAGCTACTCCCCATCGCTTTCCGTGGACGGACGGTGGCTGGCGTTCGCGTCCCTTGCAACCAACCTCGTCTCCGGCGATACCAACGGCGTCGCCGATATCTTCCTGCGGGACCTCAAGTCCGGCACAACGAAGCGACTGTCGGTCTCAACGGTAGGAACGCAGGCCGACGGACCGAGCAACTCGCCGTTCGTGTCGCTCTTCGGCGAGTACGTCACGTTCGAGTCGGAAGCCGCCAATCTCGCGGCAGGCGACACCAACGACACGAGCGACGCCTTCATCCGCGACGTCAAAGCGAAGAAGACCGCGCGGATCGCACCTCCGGCGATCGCGGAGGATCTGCCCCTGCAGGAGACCATCTGGACGTCGCACGCGCGCATCTCCTATGAGGGGCGGTACGTCGCCTACCACCGCGGGGCGAAACGACCAGGCCTCGACACTCCCACAGCGTCCGACGTGTTCATCCTCGACCGTGCGACCGGGCGCTCCACGCAAATCGCCATGGGCCCATGGGCGGGAACCGCAAAGGTGATGAGCCAGAACCCGGTTATCTCGGCCGACGGACGCTACGTCGCATTCGATGCGTACAGCGTCATCACCGAGCGCGACACGATCGCAAACAACGACGTTTTGCGTCCGACACGCGACATCATTTCGGCCGACGACTCATTGGTAGTCAACCCCTTCGACCCCCGCGACGTGATGATGTACGACCGCGTGAACAAGTCTTCGCAACCGCTGTCCAGCAACCCGGCAGGACCGGTGGCCGACGGGGACAGCTACGATCCTCGCATCTCGGCGAACGGCCACGTGATCGCGTTCTCCTCGGATGCGACCAACCTGGCGGCCGGGGACACCAACGGAACCACCGACGTCTTTGTGCGCGACCTCGAAGCGCGAGTCACCAGCCGGGTATCGGTTCCAGGCGGATTCGGCGAGTCGTCCGGAGCCTCACAGCGCCCCTCGATTTCCTACGAAGGGCGCCACGTCGTGTTCGCCTCGGCAGGAAAAGACCTCGTCGCCGACGACACAAACAGCACGTCCGACATCTTCCGACGCGACCGCCAGACCACAACCACAAACTCGGCGCCCAAGATGGTGCAGATCTCGTCGGCCCTGCGGGGTATGGACATCGCCGAGGAAGTGAACCTAACGATGCGAGCAACCGACGCCGACAAGGATCCACTTCGATTCGACGTCATCGTCGCCGTGGATCGCGACGCGGAAGGAGTCCCGCTGCAGGGGACGTACTCGATCGACTCGAAGACCGGAGCGTTCACGTGGAAACCGTCTCCCAGCCAAGCCGGACACCACGTCGACTTCATCTTCTGGGTGCAGGATCCCCGCGGCTTCTCTGACTTCGCGCTCGCGCGTTACTACGTGCGCGACTTCCAGCAGACCGCGCGCTGCCGCGCGCAAGGTCACGCCTGCTATCCGTAACCGGAGTCAGTCGTCGAGCGAATCGAGTCCAAGTCGCTCGAGGCGTTCGCGGTGTCTCGCCAGCAACTCGAGCACGAGCGGCTTGACCCCGCCCTCACCGAGAACGATCTCGAGTGCGTTCGACGAAAGCAACGTGTCGCGCAACCGGTTCATTGCCTGACCCACCATCGTCCCGGCGAATCGCTGGATACGCGCCTGGGCCTCGGGCCCATCGGACTCCAAGGCCTCCGCTATCTGCTCAAGCGCGAACGCCTCTTGCGCCGTACGTCCCGTGAGCGAACGGTGAACCGCCTCGGCCGTCGGGGCCGTCAGGCACGGACCCAGGATCTCGGCGAAGTCGGTCGTAATCGTGTCTCCGATGAAATGGAACACGTGCGTTTCAAGCCAGCCGTCAGCGATCGCAGCCTCATAAAAGCCGTCAAGCGGACCACGGAGCGCTTCCATCGCCAGTTCGGGCTCCTGGGTGATCTCGTCGAGCCGCGCGCGCAGCAGCCGGTACCGCTCAAACTCATCCACCGCGAAGCCCGCCTGCCATTCGGCAAGCGAGATACTCGGTGCCGTCACCGTCCCCCGCGCCGCCGCCGCAAACGAACGCAGCAATCCGTAGCACAGGCTGCCGATGAGGTCGGCCTCCGCTTGTCGCCGGCCGGCGACCGTTGATTCAGCGTCGTCTGCCACTCGTCCCTCCCTGTGTCGCGCTGCATCTTCGCAGGTCACAGGGGTTCAGGTCGAGCCTTCTTTGCCCTGATACGCATGATTTGGTAACAAGGTCATGACGAACCCCGCTTCGGGGCCGTCTGGGAGGAGACTGGGGCATGGCTTGGTGCTGAAGGTTCGGACCACGGCGCTCGTCGCCGCACTCTCCGCCTTCCTGGCGATCGCTCCGGTTTCTCCGGCGACTGCCTACTCCAGTTCCCGACTCGAACAGACCCGCCGCGAGATTCGCGCAACCCGCGCGCGCCTGTCGAGCGCGCTGCGCACCGATGCCGAATTGAGCGCGGCGCTGAGCCTGCTGACAAGCCGCCTGAATCGCGAACGGCATCACCTGTCGCTGGCGCGCGGCAAACTCTCGCGACTCGACTTCCAGATCTCTCAGTACCAGCAGCGCCTCACCAGACTCGAACGCGAGCGCAAGAAGCGCGGGGCAATCATCGCGGGCCGCGCGCGAGCGCTGTACATCGCGGGCCCCGTCACCTCTTTCCAGACCATCGTCGAGGCGCGCTCCCTTGAGGAGTTCGTCGGGCGCGCGGCGGCACTCGACTCCGTTGCCATGTTCGACCGCACGGTGCTGGAGGATCTCGGGCGAATCTCGCATGAGGCCAAGCAGGAGCGCGCACAGCTTCGCGAAGCTCGCGCGCGAGCGCTGTCGAGCGCGCGCGACGTAGCTGCGCGCGTGAGCGTCGTCGCCGAAGCGACGGGGGCTCAACGTGAGGCGCGCGGCATCGTGCAGGGGCGGATCGCGGCCTACCGCAAGGAGTTACAGGCAGAACTGGCCGAACAGAACCGGATCCTGCAGTTGATCCGGCAACGCTCGGGCTACTACTCGGGATCGATGAACACCGGCCCGCCGGGACGCATGGGCTTCGCCTGGCCGACGCGTGGACGCTCGATTACATCCCCGTACGGATCACGGCACGGGAGTTTCCACACGGGGATGGACATCGACTGCCGAACCGGTGACCCAATAGCCGCATCCAAGGCCGGACGAGTTATCGCGTCGGAGTGGGGCGGCGGCTACGGCAACATGGTCATCATCGACCACGGCAGCGGCTACACGACGTTGTACGGACACATGTCACGCTCTTACACGCGCGAAGGCGCCACGGTCGACCAGCACCAACTCGTGGGGGCATGCGGTTCGACCGGGAATTCGACGGGCGACCACTTGCACTTCGAAGTCCGCATCAACGGAAATCACCGCAACCCCCGACCGTATCTCCCGTAGCCGCGCGGCTATCGATACAGGAAGTCGGCGCCGACCAGCGTCGGCAAAGCCAACTTACGTTCTTTGAGCGTACGCGTGTCCAGCGCAGCAACCTCAGGGCCTGGAACAACCGGCTGGAGGCAGTCGGGGCTACAAGGCTGCGCTCGCTGCACCCAAACGGTGCGCTCGTTCGCGGCGACGGGGTGAAACCATCCCGCCCCGGATAGCTTGGTCCGTTTCCCGGTACCAAGGTCCACCATTTGGACGGCGACCGACTTCGTCGTCGCGCCTGTGTCGTACGCGATCCACTTCCCGTCCTTGGACGCCGAGGGGTTAAACCACGCGGGATTCCCGGGCGCGCGCTCAGTCCGGCCGGTTGCCGCGACCCACGCATGCGTACCGCCCTCGTCGCGGTAATACGCGCGCGCGCCGTCGACCGACCACACCGCCATGCTCGGCTCGCGATCGGTCGCCACGGCGAACTGTCGAGAACCATCGGCGCCCCGAACCTGCAACGGGCTCTCGTCTGCGGTCGGAGTGCGACCGGGCTCGCCGTCGGCCGGGGTGTACGCCACGAGCACGCGACTCCCATCCGGAGAGAACTCGATACGACGATCATCGTACGGGGTCAGTTCGCGCCCGAACGCCCGACCAAGCGTCGCCACAGGCATCGTGGCGCCACCCCCGACGACCTCCTGGAAGTTCAGGTGCGGGTAGGACTGGCTGTCGGTGGTGATGTACGCAAGAAGATGCCGTTCCGGGCTCCACCCGTAGGCGTCGATGCCCGTGGCAACCGAGACGATGTCGCGAACCTCCTGCGTCGTCATATCGTACGCACGCAACGTGGCCGAGCCGCTCTCGCGGTCCTGGACAAACGAGACCGTCGTGGTCGACATCCACCGCGGCAGGCGCATCCCGTCACCACGGGCAAGTTCACTGACTCGGTCGGTCACGGCCTCGTACATCCACAGAGATCCCTCAGAGACGTATACGGCGGCTCGCAGACGAGGAGCGCGCACGGCCGAGGGTGACGGCGACGCGCTGACGACAACCTGCGGCGACGATTCAGACGGCGAGGGGGACTCGGCGGTCAGCGGCGTTCGCGCCGAACACGACACGGAAAGCAACGCGAGCAATCCTGTAACTGCGGCAATTCTTCGCATATTCGGGAGTATAGAAAACCTCAGGGCCCCGAGTCGCCCAACCGCAGCAAGAGCGCGCGCTCGATCTCGCCGAGGTACTCCGAGTCGGTGATCTTCTGCCCCTCCGAATCACGGACGTAGAAGACGTCGACGACGTCCTCGGCGTAGGTCGCGATCTTCGCAACTTGGATGTCCAAAGACAGGTCGGCGAAGACGCTCGTAATGTCGTAGAGCAGGCCGACCCGGTCGGCGGCGTGCACCTCGACGACAGTGAGGAAGTCGCTCGCCTGGTTGTCCACGAGCACACTCGGTCCCTCGCGCTTTCCCTTGGGGACGCGACGGCCGTACGCGCGCCGCTTCTCGGCAAGACGCGCTTCCAGAGAGAGGCGCCCGGCAAGCGCGCGCCGAACATCATCGGCGACTCGCTCCCAACGGGCGGAATCGATCGCCGGCTCAAACGCTCCGACGCAGCGAAACACCTCGACTGCCACACCGTCGGCGCGAGTGAATCCCTGCGCCGCGACGATGCTGATCCCGTTGAGGGCCAGAACTCCGGAAACCCGAGCAAACAACCCCGGCCGATCGCACGCTGCGAGCGTGAACTCGTAGATGCCGGCATCCTCGGTCGCCGCGACGTGCGTGCGAGCCTCGGACTGCCCCAGAGGTCCGGCCATCAGAGCGAAATGGCGAGTCAGCACCGCCGTAGGAAACGCCAAAACATACGCGCGCGACATCTCGCGCAGATGTGCCTCGACTTCCTCGGCCGAGTACCGCGTCAGCGCGCCACGAAGCTCGCCCATGCGCAGGCGCGCGAGATCCACTGCGTCGCGCGTCGCCAGCTCCCCTCGCTCCATCACGTGCAGCGCCTTGGTGAACAGCTCGGCGACGAGACCCGCCTTCCACGGCGACCACGCCGTCGGTCCGGTAGCCCGCCCATCGGCGACGGTGAGCAGGAACAGCATCCGCAGCAATTGAGCATCCTCAGCGCGGGAGGCTAAGTCAACGACGAGGTTCTCGTCGTTGATGTCCCGGCGCGACGCGGTGTCCGCCAACACAAGGTGATGCCGCACGAGCCAGGCCACGCGGCCCCGGCGCGGCTCGGCGATCCCCATCCGATCGGCGAGCACGAGCGCCAGACGCTCACCAGCCTCGCTGTGGTCGCCCGTCCCGCCCTTGCCGACGTCGTGCAGCAGTCCGGCAAGCAGAAGCCCGTCGACGTCGGAAACATCCGCCCACACGTCGCGCACCAGTTGATCCTCGTCATCGGCAAGCGCGCGCAACGCTGCGACGGTGTGGAACAAGTGCGCGTCCACCGTGTAGCGGTGGTAGACGTTGCGTTGCGGCTGACAACGAACCGCATCCCACTCGGGAAGCAGTCGCCCGAACAGCCCCGAATGGTCGGCGGTTTCCATCGCGACGGGGTCGCCCGTACGCAGCAAGGCGAAGAACGCGCGCCGCACTTCCGGGCTCCACGCGATCGGAGGGCTGCTCCCCTGCGCTTCGTCGAACCACCGCATAGCAGCCGCACCCGGCGGAGCGCCCAGCGAGAACATCTCGAGCGCGCGCTCAGGCTCACGCGCTAGATCGGGCTCGCGCAGGATGACGACTCGACCTCCTTCGACGGCGAAGCAGTCGCCGGGCGTCGCGCGAGCAGGGCGCGCGCGGGAGAACCGCGCGCTCACGTCGGAGACAACCGCGGTCACGACCCGTTCAACCGCGCGCGTCACCGCAAACAGGTGACGCATGAACAAGTCCTCGGCCGGGCGTTCGCCGTCGGAGTACCCCAGGAACAGCGCCGCGGGACGCTGATGCTGGAACAAGAGCACGTCCGTTTGGTGCTCGGTCGCATAGTGAAGATGCGCGCGCACGCGATGCAGAAGTTCGGCGCCATCGTCCAGCAGCGCGCGATCGCGCGCGCCGAGCAGCTCGTTGGTGCCGGCGACCACGGCGAACCACTCGAGCACGTGCAGGTCGCGCAAGCCGCCGGCGCCTTCCTTCAGGTTCGGTTCAAGTTGCGATGTGGCCGACCCGCCGGTGAGGTGACGCCGGCGCATCAACTCACGCACATCTTCGACAAAGTCGCCTGCCCGCTTCCGCGTCGCGTCCAGCGCGCGCGTCGCGAATTCGTCGAAGAGTGCGCGATCCCCGGCGAGCAACCGAGGTTGCAGGAACGACGTCTCGGCTTCGATGTTTTCACGCGCCAGACGAACGCACTCCTTGACTGTTCGCGTGGCGTGGCCGACCGTGAACCCGGCGTCCCAAAGCGCATAGAACAGTCGCTCAGGCTCGGCTCCCGCCTTCCCCGCGTGCAGCACCATGAGGTCAAGATCCGAACGCGGCGACAGTTCTCCGCGGCCATACCCGCCGAGCGCGACGAGAGCGAAACCCGGGCGCACGGGAACAAGGAGTTTCCACAGGGCGATCACCGCGGCATCCACCGCGTCCGACTGCGCGCGCACAAGCGCCAGCCCGCCGAGACCTTCCTCGTGCTCCCGACGAAGACGCGCTCGCTCGGTTTGCAGACCGGCCAGCACGTCCTCGATAGAGGAGGACATCGTTGCCGCTACGAGGGGCTCGAGTGACGAACGCGATCGAGTAGATGCGACAGGCGCTCGTCCACCGTCCCGGTCAAGATGTCGTGCTTGACGGAATGGTGATCGAGCAGCGCCAACATGCGCTCGTCGATCTCGCGCTGGAAGTCGTTGTCGAGTGGGCGCAGCCCGTCGGGAACGATTGGGAACTCGATCGGCAAGTAGAACACGTGCGTGTACTGACTGCGCAACTGGTGCTCAGCGATCTTCAGGCATGCATCCCACAGGGCGAATTCCTTGCGCCGCTCCTGGTTGTCCAGCACCCATCCGGCATACGCCATTACATCGATCAAGGATCGATCCGCAACGAAGTCCTGGTGCGTCATTTCGCTGTAGAACTGGCGCATGAAGATCAACGACTCGACCTCGGGGGTAGCGTCCTTGTCGAGCTTGAACCCGAGCGCCGCGACTTCGCGCGCAACTTCCGGGAGCAGCGGTAACTCGAGCGGCTCTGCCGCCGCTTCCGCCAGGGTGGTCTTTCCGGTCGAGAACGATCCGACTATCGCGATACGTGGCATGGTGTGAAAGGCTACCGGAAACCCGCGCCGGTGACCGAAGTGATCAAGTGCCGCACGTCGGCTCCCGCGATCGCGGTGAGCACCCGCGGTGCGGTTTCCACGATCCCCCGGGCAAGCGCCGAATGCTCCGCCTCGGACTTCAGCGACGCAGGCCCCGGTGCGACCGAGAGTGCCAACAGCGCGACCGACACCCACGATAGCGCCCACGCTCCGGCGAGCGCGCCGCCGGCCGCGGAGTCGACGACTCCCCATTTCGTGAGCCGCACCAGCGCACGCAGCCGGCGCACAGCGGCCCAAGCCAGGATCGACGCTGCGACGAAGATCCCGAGAGCCGCAGCTGAGTCCGACGCCCCGGGCGACATCCCGGTGGCGCGCGCGAGCGGCGCCGCAACAAGGTGGTAACCGAACACAGCCGCGGCGGCGGCTGCGGCGAATCCCGCCAGCCCAAACGCGGACGAAATCACGCCGCGACGCATCCCGCGCCGGACGAAGAGCCCGACGGCCGCGACGATCACCGCGTCGAGGAGCACGCTTTGCCTCGGTTAGCCCTCGACGACATCCCCGTCGATCGGGCTGATCTGAACGCCCAAAGCCTGCAAGTACTGAAGGCCGGCTTCGAGAGCATCATCGTCACCATCCATCTCGAGGATCACCCAACCGAAGGTCTCCTCAACGTTAGCCCTGCGGATGTTGGTGACGATGTCGAACTTCTTGCCCAGCCCGAAAATGATCGGCTCCTGGACGAGATTCTCGGGGAACGTCAGGTGTACCCGGCTTTTTGCCATGTCAGCTCCTTATGCGACTCACGCTGAGCAGCGGAACGTTCATTGATCCGCTGCGGAATCCCTCCAGGTCCAGCGTCACGTAGTGAAAGCCCAGCTCCTTCAGATACGAAACCATACGGGCTGCGACCGCCGGATCGGCGAGGCGAGGCACCTCGGACGCCGGCACCTCGATACGAGCGAGGTTGTCCTGGTCCCGAACACGAACGTCGCGCGCGCCCAAAGCGCGCACGAACTCCTCTGCGCGCGCCACGCGCTCAAGTCGCTCCGCAGTGACCTCGACGCCGTAGGCAATGCGGCTGGCCAAGCACGCTGCGGCGGGCTTGTCCCACGCGCGCAACCCGCGGGCGCGCGCAGCCATGCGCACGTCGGCCTTTGTCATCCCCGCCTCGAGCAACGGCGCGCGCGCCCCACGCTCGGCGGCCGCTCGCATGCCCGGGCGGAAATCGTCGGCATCGTCGGCATTGGCCCCGATCAGCACGACGGCACCACGGGCGCGCGCCAGATCCTCCAAGCGATCCAGTAGTGCGTTCTTGCAGTGGTAGCAGCGGTCGGGACCATTCGCGCGGTACTCGGCCGTCTCAAGCTCGTCGGTTCGAACCTCTCTGTGCGCCCAGCCGCGTTCGGCCGCGAGCGCTGCAGCTGTTTCGCGCTCGGAGGGATCCAGCGATGCGCTTACAGCCGTGACTGCGAGCATCCTCTCCCCAAGGACTTCGTGGGCAACGTCGGCGAGCAGCGCAGAGTCGACGCCGCCGGAATAGGCGACGACCGCGCCCGACAACTCCGACAGGATTCCCTTCAGCGCGTCCACGACCTCCACCTTCAGCTCCCTCTACATCAAACCGATCGCACGGAAACGTACTCGGCAAGGCCCGCAAGCGCAGCGGCAGCGACCGGCGGTATCGGCGCAGACTTGAGCGCCGCGCGCGCCGCGGCGGCTAGGTCCTCGATCGACGCGAGCACGTCTCGCAACGCCCCGGTGTCGCGAAAGACCGTCCGGAGTTCCTCAGCGCCGGCGGAATCCAGATCGGCCGCTCCCAGGCGGGCGTCCAGAACCGCGCGCTGCGCCGGATCGGCAACGCCCCGCGCCAAGGCGACCAACAGGGTCTGCTTGCCCTCACGCAGATCTCCGTCGGCGTCCTTGCCCGTCACGTTCGGATCACCGAACGCGCCGAGCACGTCATCGCGCAACTGAAACGCCTCCCCTAACGGCGCACCGAACGCCGCGAGCGCTTCCCGCACGTCCTCAGACGCCCCGGCAAACGTCGCCCCGATCAGCAAGGGACGCTCGACGGTGTAACGACCGGACTTCAGCACGCTGATTCGGCGCGTTTCTTCGAGCGTGGCGCGACCGCGCGCGGCCGCAAGCAGGTCCAGGTACTGACCACCGATCACCTCAGCACGCATCGCGTGATACAGCGTCGATGCGTCGTCGCACGCAGCTCCCTCGAACCCCGAAGACCCCCACAACTCATCGGCGAACGCCATCGCAAGGTCGCCGACCAGAATCGCCGCGGATTCACCGAACCGATCGCGATCGCGACGAAGCAACGGCGTGCCGGACAGCCTCCGGTAGGTCGTCGGCTCGCCCCGTCGGAGCTGCGACTGGTCCATAACGTCGTCGTGCACGATTGCGAACGTGTGCAGCAACTCCAGCGCCGCAGCGACCCTGGTAATCGAAACGTCGTCCGTTCCGCCGGCTGCCCGGTACCCCCACACGCAGAACGCCGGGCGAAGACGCTTCCCCCCCGAGCCGGCCACCCGATTGATCTCGCCGATCAGGTCCGCTGCGTCGGGAAGGGCCTCGGCGCGCGCGTCGAGGAACTCGACCAGGACGCGCTCAACCTGCGCCGAGATGTCCTTCGAAGCCGTATGCGGAGTCACGGACGAAGAGCCTACCGGCGCCCGGCTACAAAGGCACCAGGGAATCAGGCGCCGGAAGACTAGGGCACGAGCAGCGTTCGGATCGCAGTCCCGGCTTCCATCGCCTCAAACGCTTCGTTGACGGACTCCAGCGGCATCCGATCGGTCACCAATCCCTCGAGGTCCAGACTCCCCGCACGCCACAGGTCGATGATCCGCGGGATATCGCGACGCGGATTGCACGAACCGTAGTAGCAGCCCAGGATCTTCTTCTCCATGAACAAGAACCCAAGCGACGGGAACGACGGTTCGTCGGCCAGCGGCGCCGCGCCGACCATCACCGCGCGTCCACCGGCGCGCACGAGGTCGAAGGCAGTCCGCTGCAAGGCCGCGCGCCCCACGACTTCGAACACCGCGTCGGGTCCGATGTTGTCGGTCAACCCCATGATCATCCCGGCGGCGTCATCCGGCGCGCACGTGTGAGTGGCGCCGAACTTCACTGCCGCATCACGCTTGGACTCGACGGGATCGATCGCCAGGATCGTCGAGGCGCCGGCGATCCTGCACCCCTGGATCACGTTGAGCCCCACACCGCCGCACCCGATGACGGCGACGCGCTCTCCAGGCACAATGCGCGCGGTGGTAATCGCCGCGAACACTCCGGTCAGCACCGCGCAACCGATCAACGCGGCGACGTCCAACGGAACGTCTTTGGGGATCTTCACAACGGCGGTCTCGCGAACGATAGCCTCTTCCGCAAACGTTGCCGAGTTCACCCCATGGCTGATCTCAACACCGTCTTTGCTGATCCGGCTCGTTCCGTCATCCATCTTGCCGAGCAGATACCGGTACGTGATGCACAAGTGCGCCTGGTCGCGAGTGCAGAAGAAACACGTCCCGCACATCGGCACCCACGAGATCACGACGTGATCACCCACAGCGACGGATCGAACTCCGCTTCCAACTTCAACCACTTCACCGGCGGCTTCGTGCCCGAGCACAGCCGGAACCGGCCAAGGAAGCAGGCCCTTCTGCACCGACAGGTCCGAATGACATACGCCGGTTGCCGCGATTTTGACGCGAACTTCGCCGAGCCCCGGCGATCCAAGTTCGACCTCGCCGACAACCAGAGGCTTTCCCCACTCTTCCAAGATGGCTGCACGCATAGTTACACCGTCACCCAAACGCTCTTGACCTGTGTGTACAGGTCGACCGAATGCTTACCAAGTTCGCGACCGAACCCCGACTGCTTGTAGCCGCCGAAGGAAACCGCCGCATCGACCACGCCGTAGCTGTTGACCCAGACCGTGCCGGCGCGCAGGCCGCGCGCCATTCGGTGAGCCGTCGACAGGTCCTTCGTCCAGACCGCGGCGGCAAGGCCGTACATCGAATCATTCGCGATTCGCAGCGCCTCGTCGGTGTCCTCGAAGGGAATAACCGAGAGCACCGGCCCGAATATCTCCTCTTGCGCGATCCGCATGTCGGGCTTCACTCCGGCGAAGATCGTCGGCTCAACGAAGTAACCGGAGCGACCCTGGACCTTTGATCCGCCACAGCGCACAGTCGCGCCCTCTTCGACGCCGATGTTCAGGTATCCGGTGACGCGATCCAACTGTGCGGGCGAGATCAGCGGACCAACCATGGTGGTCGGGTCGAGTCCGTCACCGACCTTCCAGAACGCCGCTGCCGCAGTCAACTGCTCAACGACCTCGTCGTGGACGTCCTTGTGCACCAGCAACCGGCTGGCCGCCGTGCACATCTGGCCGGAGTTGAAGAAGATCCCAAACGCAGCCTGCGGAACAGCCGCTGCGATGTCGGCGTCACCGAAGATGATGTTCGGGGACTTCCCGCCAAGCTCCAAGGACACCCGGGCGAGGTTCTGCGCTGCGGCCACCATGATCTTGCGACCGACCTCCGTCGATCCGGTGAAGGCGATCTTGTCGATCCCCCTTGAGGCCACCAGCGAGGCTCCAGTTGTCTCTCCGTCGCCGGTGAGCACGTTAAGAACACCGTCGGGAACGCCGGCCTCTTGGCACAGTTTCGCAAGCCACAGCGTGCTGAGCGGCGTCTCCTCCGCAGGCTTGAGGACCGAGCAGTTGCCGAACGCGAGCGCAGGCGCAAGCTTCCACGCAGCCATTACGAGCGGGAAGTTCCACGGCACGATCTGCGCGCATACCCCGACCGGGTCCCGAAGCGAGTAGACGAACTGCTCCGGAGACGTCGCGTGGGTCTCGCCGTAGACCTTGTCGCACCAACCCGCGTAATAGCGGAAGACTTGGGCCGCGTGCATCATCTCGCCGAGCGCGAATGCAACCGGCTTGCCTTGGTCGAGCACCTCGATCTGCGCGAAGGCCATCGCCTTGGCACTTAGTTCGTCGGCGATCTTGGACAGGACGGCGGCACGCTCGCGCGGGGCGCGCGCCGACCAGCGTCCGTCCTCGAACGCGTTTCTGGCCGCGGCGACCGCGCGGTCCACGTCGTCGGCGCCCGCCAGGGGCACCTGCGCGATCTCTTCTTCGGTGGCCGGGTCGATGGTCGCGAACGTCCGTCCGGAGGCCGCATCCACCCACTTCCCGTCGATCAGCAACTGCTTCGGCTGGGCAAGGAACTCCCGCGCCTCCGGCAGCAGCAGGCTCTCACGCTCTTCTGCAGCCATGCGTCCTCCCTCTTTGGGCGTGCAAGGTGTCTAAGGGTAGGGCGTGAGCCCGCAGGAAAGCCAAATCCGGCCCCCCGTGCGCACATCATGTCCGGCCGGGGTTGCGCCCAAGAGTGAGAATTCTCAGGGCACGATCGTCGGTTTCTGCTCGCTTTTCCCGAAAACCAGCGGGTTTTTGTCCTGCCCTCATGTTTGGATCTGTGCGCGATGTGCGAACGAATCGAGGATGTGATCGGCGCCCTGCGCGCGGCCGTGTCGGCTCTGCGGCCCCGCGAGATGTCGGGCCTCGACGCCGAACGTGTGGTAGAGGTCTTCGCGGAAGGCGAGCGGCTGTGCCAGGCCGGGCGAACGCTCGCTTCCGAGCGCGTGCTCCGGACCGGAACGTGGCGCCGGCTCGGATACCGCACGCCCGCCACCTGGATGGCGTCACGCACTCAGACAACCCTGTCACACGCAATCACCGCGGTGCAGACCGCCCACCGGTTGCACGAACTGCCCGCGACACGCGAAGCCTTCGCCACCGGGAAGCTATCCGAGTCTCAAACGGCCGAGATCGCCGCGGCCGCCGAAGCAGACCCCGGCGCCGAAAGCGCCCTGCTGACCTTCGCCGCAAGCCAGACCGTCGCGGAACTGCGAGAGCAGTGCCGAGGAGTGCGCGCGGCCGCAGAATCCGACGAGAACGCCGCCGAGCGGATCCGCCGAGGACGTTTCTTGCGGCACTGGTCGGACCCCGACGGTGCGATACGTATGGACGCGCGCCTGGCGCCCGACGACGGAGCCCAAGTCGTCGCCGTGATTCGCGCGCGCGCCGACCAACTTATGCGCGAAGCGCGTCGCTCGGGGCAGCGGGAGTCTGTCGACGCACATGCAGCCGACGCGCTCGTCGGCCTAGCGTGTGGAACGCCGGGACCGAAAGCGGTCGTTCACGTCCACGTGGATGCCGATGCGCTGGCGCGCGGACGAACCGACGCCGGCGAGACGTGCTCGATCCCCGGCGTCGGACCGATCCCCGTCGCGGCGGCGCGACGACTGGCGGCGGAAGGAGTCGTCAAGGCCCTGGCGACCGACGGCGCAGACGTACAGGCGGTTGCTCACTTCGGGCGGGGGATCCCGGCGCGCGTCCGCACCGCGCTGGAAGCCCGGGATCAAACTTGTGTCGTTCCCGGCTGCGACGTCCGCTCGGGGCTCGAAATCGACCACGTGATTCCGCTGGCGCGCGGCGGCCCCACGAGCCTCGACAACCTCGCGCGGCTGTGCCGCTACCACCACGCGCAGAAGACCCACCACGGCTGGAGGCTGGGCGGTCCGCCCGGAGCGCGCGCCTGGACCCATCCCGGCAGGGAGCGGCTCGACGCTCGTCTGGCGCGCGAACCCAACCGTGAGCGCGCGCCCTGAGACGACCCGACTCTAGACCGATCCCAAAATCTCTCCGTCGTTCCACTCAGGGTCGCCGTCGATCAGCTCACGGAAGCGCTGAAACCACTTGTCTTGCGCGGGACTCGCCGCGTTCGCAAGGTATGTCTCCTTGTCTTGAAACACCGCGGTCATGATCATCTCGTCCGGGTCCTTATCCAGCCGGTAGACATACCCAGCCATCGCCCCGCGAACCAGGGGCTTGAAATCCCGATCCCACTCATCCATGAGCGCGGCCAGGTCTCCTGCGCGCCCCGGCTTCGCGTGAAAACGCGCGACGGTTCCGTACATCTGAATCCCTCCCCTCGGAGTAGCGACAGGAGTCAATCCTACTCGCTGGGTCGGATTCCCCGGAATGGCTCAACCCGCCTAAACGCACGACAGCGTTCCTGCCCAATTCGACGTCTGCTTCCCACCGCCACGGCCTTCGCACAGAAAGGGCGGCCATCCGGCCGCCCTTTCCTGAAATCCCGTCCGAGTTTCTTAGAACTCGTCGTGACCCATGCCGCCGCCACCGGGCATCGCCGGCGGGTTCTTCTCGGGCTTCTCCGCGACGAGGACCTCCGTCGTGAGGAACAGGGCTGCGATCGACGCTGCGTTCTGCAGAGCCGAGCGCGTCACCTTCGCCGGGTCGACGACACCGACCTTCATCAGGTCAACGTACTCGCCGGTGTCGGCGTTGAGGCCCCAGCCCGCGTCCAGCGCGCGAACCTTCTCAACCACAACGCCACCCTCGAGGCCGGCGTTGATTGCGATCTGCTTGACGGGCTCCTCGAGCGAACGCCGGACGATGTTCGCCCCAACGCGCTCGTCGCCGTCGAGCTTCAGCTTGTCGAGCTTGGCTTGTGCCTGCAGCAGCGTCACGCCACCGCCGGCAACGATGCCTTCCTCGACCGCTGCCTTGGTCGCCGACACGGCGTCCTCGATGCGGTGCTTCTTCTCCTTCAGCTCGACCTCGGTGGCCGCGCCGACCTTGATCACCGCGACGCCGCCCGACAACTTCGCGAGGCGCTCCTGGAGCTTCTCACGGTCGTAGTCGGAGTCGGTCTTCTCGATCTCGGCCTTGATCTGGTTGATGCGGCCCTTGATCTGCTCCGCGTCACCGCTGCCCTCGACAAGCGTGGTCTCGTCCTTGGTGACGACCATCTTGCGCGCGCGGCCCAGCATGTCGAGCGTCGTGTTGTCGAGCTTGAGGCCGACCTCTTCGGAGATGACCTGGCCACCGGTCAGGATCGCGATGTCCTGGAGCATGGCCTTACGACGGTCGCCGAAACCGGGAGCCTTGACGGCCACGGACTTAAACGTGCCGCGAATCTTGTTCACGACCAGGGTCGCGAGGGCCTCGCCCTCGACGTCCTCGGCGATGATGACGACCGGCTTGCCGGACTGCATGACCTTCTCGAGCACCGGCACGAGGTCCTTGACGGCCGAGATCTTCGAGTTGGCAATGAGGATGTAGGGGTCCTCGAGAACCGCTTCCATCCGCTCGGGGTCGGTGACGAAGTACGGCGAGATGTAGCCCTTGTCGAAGCGCATGCCCTCGACGAGTTCGAGTTCGAGACCGAAGGTCTGCGACTCCTCGACCGTGATGACGCCGTCCTTGCCGACCTTGTCCATCGACTCGGCAATCATCGCGCCGATCTCGGGGTCGTTGTTGGCGGAGATCGCAGCGACGTGCGCGATCTCGTCCTTGTCCTCGACTTCCTTCGACGCGGCCTTGATGGCTTCGACGACGACGTCGACGGCCTTCTCGATCCCGCGCTTGACGCCCATCGGGTTGGCACCGGCGGCCACGTTGCGAAGACCTTCCTTCACCATCGCCTGCGCGAGCAGGGTCGCCGTGGTCGTACCGTCGCCTGCGACGTCGTTGGTCTTCTTTGCGACTTCCTTGACGAGTTCCGCACCGATCTTCTCGGCCGGGTCCTCGAGTTCGATCTCCTTGGCGATCGAAACGCCGTCGTTGGTGATCGTGGGGGCGCCCCACTTCTTCTCGATCACAACGTTGCGGCCCTTCGGGCCAAGCGTGACCTTCACCGCATCGGCCAGCTGGTTCATGCCGGACTCGAGCTTGCGGCGAGCCTCCTCACCAAACATGATGAGCTTTGCAGCCATCAGCACCCTCCTGTCGTCGATAACGCCGGGGCATTCACCCCGTTCTCCCTGGTCAAAAGCCTCGTCCGGGCGAAGCCCGGTCTCTAGCACTCTCAAGGCCCGAGTGCTAACGCCTATTTATATGGCCCCCGTCGCGGCGCGCGCAAGTCCTACACGCCGGCAAGCGGGCACATGCGTCAACAGATGCGCCGCGCGCGGTTTCGCAGACGACGGCCGAAAGCTGCGAGAAGACCTTGGGTCAACCCGCGCGCGCACAACGCGCGGCCAGCGAGATGGCGTCGTCGAACATCGCCTCAGTCAGCCGCCTGGTGAACGTGTTCTGCTGACTCGGGTGATACGAGCCGACCAACACGCGACGACCGACGACGACCTCTGCTCCGTGACTGAACTTCGGCTTCGGCGACACCGGCTCGCCCATAGATCGGAGCACCCGCAGCACGCCGTCCCACGCGAAAGATCCCAGCGCCAGGATCGCGCGTGTGTGCGTCAGTGCCCGCAACTCACGTTCAAGAAATTCCGCACACGCATCCCGTTCAATCGGAGTGGGCCGATTGAACGGTGGAGCACATCGGACGACCGCAGTGACGTAGCAGTCGGTCAGGCGTAATCCATCGTCTCGCGACACCGAATCCGACCGGTCGGCGAAACCTGCGCGATGCAGTCCTCGACACAGCCAGTCCCCCGACCGGTCGCCGGTGAACATTCGCCCGGTTCGATTCGCGCCGTGCGCCGCCGGAGCAAGACCGACGACGACTAGAGATGCGCGCCCATCACCGAACCCCGGCACCGGTCGGGCCCAGTACTCCGACTCCAGAAACCGCGCCGGGGGATTGGCCGCCGCGCGTTCTCTGCACGCAACGAGCCGAGGACAACGAGCGCACGCGACGACGTCATCTCGGATCTTCTCCAACAACTTCACTCTGCCACCTCCTGCGCGCGCGACGACCGCAAGTCGCCTCGAAATAGCAGAAGAGGCCCAGTTTCAGGGCCTCTTCACGCCGTTCGACGATGGCCTTACTTCTTGGCGGCCTTCTTCGCCGTGGTCTTCTTTGCCGCAGGCTTCTTCGCGACAGCCTTCTTCGCTGCCGGCTTCTTCGCTGCAGCTGTCTTCCTGGCGACCGGCTTCTTCGCGACAGCCTTCTTCGCTGCCGGCTTCTTTGCGACAGCCTTCTTCGCTGCCGGCTTCTTCGCGACAGCCTTCTTCGCTGCCGGCTTCTTTGCGACGGCCTTCTTCGCGACAGGCTTCTTCGCGACGGCCTTCTTTGCGACGGCCTTCTTTGCGACCGTCTTCTTCGCCGCGGCCTTCTTCACCGCGGGCTTCTTTGCAGCTGTCTTCTTTGCGGGCACTCGGTCCCACCTCCCTCGGCAGTCGGCATCAACCGACTGAAAGCGTCACACCGTCGCGGAGTGTAGTTCTGAAGGTGGTCGGAGTAAAGAGTCAAGGAAGGAAATGGCTGCGCGACGCGATGCGCGAAAACGCGTGTCGTTCGTCGGCTCTTCGTAACTCAGGCGTCGTTGGAACCGGTGGCGAGTTCAGGCCACAGCAACGGTTGCAGCTCGCGATGACGCTCGGCGAGATCGGCGATCGTCGTTTGCTCGAAGACCAAACGCACCGCAGTTTCCACTCGCATCCACAACTCCTGCAGTCCGCACTTGTGCGAGCGCGCGCAACGACCGTCGTGCGGCTCGACGCAATGCATCGGCGCGAGGGGACCTTCGAGAACTTCGATGACTTCAACAACCGGGATTTCCGACGCCTCTCGCGCGAGCGAACATCCACCATTCGCGCCCCGCTGGGAGTCGACGATGCCGGCCTTGTGCAGCGCGGCCAACTGGTGCTCAAGGAACCGCAGTGGGATTCCCTGGGACTTGGCGATCTGTCGAGCGGGAACGTTTCCTTCCGAACGGCGAGCGGCCAACTCCATCAGCGCGCGCAGGCCGTATTCCGTCTTCAGTGAAACCCTTAGCATGTCGGCCCCAATAAACAGTACCCGTTACCTGAGAAAAGGGTATCCGAGCCCGAGAGCAGGGGCAAAGCGGGACTCCCGACGACCGCGAAATCGGGGCGAACTGCGAACCGGTCTAACAGAACCCACCGGCGACCGCCGGAATGATCGAGACCTGCGTCCCGGATTGAAGCGGAGTTTCCAAACCTTGGAGGAACCGGATGTCCTCCTCGCCGACGAAAAAGTTGACGAACCGACGGATCTCTCCGTTCTCTTCGCACAGGCGCCCGCGGATCCCTGGGAACTGGCGCTCCAGATCCTCAATCATCTCCCGAACGGTCGACCCCGAGGCAGAGACCTCCGCGGCGCCGTTGGTGACGCGGCGAAGCGGCGTAGGAATACGAACGGAGACTGTCACTTCCCCTCCTCGATTCGAGCAGCGAACAGGTCGAGTTTCGGCGGGATGACCATCGTGGGTTTCGCGGAATCGGCAACGGCTTCGATCGTCTTCAGCCCGTCTCCAGTCACCAACGCGACCACACGCTCATCGGGGCGCACCACGCCGGCAGCCGCAAGCTTGCGCAGCGTCGCGATGGTGACTCCCCCTGCGGTCTCGGTGAAGATCCCTTCGGTCCGAGCCAGCAAAGCGATTCCTTCCAGCACCTCTTCGTCGGTAACCGAGTCGATCACGCCGCCGGTCTCGCGCGCAGCCTTGATCGCGTAGTACCCGTCGGCCGGGTTACCGATCGCCAAGGACTTCGCGATGGTTTTCGGCTTCACCGGACGGATGTGTTCCTCGCCGGCTCGGAACGCCGTTGCTACCGGTGAGCATCCCTCGGCTTGCGCGCCGCTGATGCGCGTCGCGTGCCCGTCCAGCAGCCCCACCGTGACGAGTTCATCGAACCCGCGACGAATCTTGGTCAGCAAAGATCCGCTGGCAATCGGGACCACGACGTGATCCGGCGCCTGCCAGCCGAGTTGCTCGGCCACCTCGAACGCAAGTGACTTCGAACCCTCGGCGTAGTAGGGACGAATGTTGACGTTGACGAAGGCCCACTCGTACATGCCCGCGATTTCCGAGCACAGCCGGTTGACGTCGTCGTAGGTCCCCTCAACCGCGACCAGGTTCGGTCCGTAGATCGCCGTCGCAACGATCTTGGCGGCCTCGAGATCCGCCGGGATGAAGATGTAGGCATCCATGCCCGCGTGAGCGGCATGTGCGGCAACGGCGTTCGCAAGGTTGCCGGTCGACGCGCAGGCCGCCGTCGTGAAACCAAAGTCGCGGGCGACCGTCAGCGCCACCGACACGACACGGTCCTTGAAGGAGTGCGTGGGGTTCAGGGTGTCGTTCTTGATCCATAGGTCGCGCAGCCCAAGCTCGGCCGCCAAACGCGGAGCCGGGACCAGCGGGGTATAGCCGGCTCCGAGATCGACACGCTTCTCGCTGCCCGGCAGCAGGTCGGTGTAACGCCAAATTGACCGGGGTCCGGCCGCGATGCTTTCGCGGCTGATGTTCTTCCGGATTTCGTCGTAGTCGTAGACGACCTCCAGCGGTGCGAAGCAGAACTCGCACACATGCACCGGCTCGGCCGGGAACTCCCGGCCGCACTCACGACAACGAAGACCAAGGATCGCGCCCATGTGAGGTCCAAGGATAGGGCAAACGGCGGAAGACCGCGCATCGAATAGCATGCCCGCATGAACCTGGGCCGTGTATCCGAGGTCCCCGACGCGCTGTCCGGGGTCGAAGTCGTCTACACCGACCTCGACGGAACCATGCTCGGAAAGAACGGCTCGTTCTTGCACGACCCGGGTGGAGCTGCGACGACCGAACCGGCGGAGGCGCTGCTCGCGGCGCGCGCGGCCGGAGTCGATGTGGTCCCGGTCTCGGGCCGCGGGCTGCGCGGACTCCAGGCGGACGCCCGGATCCTGGGGCTCGGCACGGTAATCGCCGAGATGGGCGCGCTCATCTCGTACGAGTTCGGCCGGGAGGTCGTCCAGAACTTCGGAGCGACTCCGAAGCCGGGGATGCCTGCGGCCATCATGGAGGAAAGCGGCGCCGTCGCCTTGCTCCTTCGCTCCTTCGGGCACCGCCTGGAACACCACACCCCTTGGTCGGCATGGAGAGAGTGCACCCAGTTATTCCGTGGGTTGGTGGACACATCTGAGACCGACGCGCTGTTGGAGCGCGAGGGATTCGGCTGGCTGACGCTGCACGATAACGGGCGACTGCACGGGCAGTACCTGGGAATCCCGAAGGGGAGCGCGCGGGCGTACCACCTCCAGCCCCGCGGGGTCTCAAAGGGGGCGGCCGTCGCGATCGACCGCGCGCGCCGGGGCTTCGACCGTCAGGCGTGCGTCGCGCTGGGCGACTCCGTCGCGGATCTCGAACTCGCCGGCGAAGTCGGGACGTTCATCATCGTCGGCGACGCGGTCGAGCACGACGCGGAACTTGCCGCCCGGTGCGAAGCGGCCGGCAACGTGATTGCCACCGACCGACCGCAGAACCTTGGGTGGGCCGACGCCTTGCGCGAGATCGCGGCGCGCGCCTAAACCCGTCCCGGCGCGCGCCGCACGATCCCGCCGCTTCGAAGACCCTCTCCGGACGCAGCTAAGAAAAGAGCGCCCGGATCATCGCGATTTGTGTTTCCAGAGTCTTGTCACCGAAGCACGCGTCGATCGAGTATGCGTCCTCGTACTCGAACATGCCGCCGCCGGCGAAGCCGGGACCCTGGCGTGCCGCATGATCGGTCTCGAAGGACTGCGGCATGTACCCGAGGGCGTCGTTGGCCTGACCGATCGCCAGTCCTGTAATCGGCGCCATCTCTTCGATCGTGTTGGAGAAGTTGGCGAAGATCTCACCCGGGGCCGCCGTCACGATCACGCCGCCGATGCGTGCCGCAGTTGCTGCGACATGCACCGAGACCCCGGAAGCCGACACGCAGGGCTTGTTCGACCCTTCCTTGGCCGGAGTGATCTGAGCCGAGGCCGACTGGAAAGGCCTGTCAAAGAACCCTCCAGTCCCGAGCGTCATCAGCGGGGTGTTGGTCACCGGCTGATCCCAGAACGTCTGCGCCACATTGACGTCCGGCTGCGTCACGAGCGTCCCGCCGCCGATTCCGGGAAGCAGATCCGCGAGGGCCTTGCCCATGCTCCCGCGTGAGTTGCGGCCGGCCGACATGTTGCCAAGCCCCGATTCAAACGCCAGCCCGATCCCGCCGAACCGCTCCTCGACGCGCTTGGCGAACACGCCCGGCCAGTCGGCGTGGGCCACGGTTTCGTCCGAGCCGAACGACGTCGCGTGAGCGGCGAAAGTCGCGACCGTGGCAACCGTCTCGTCGTCCCTCCCCACCGCGCGAATCCAGTTCACCGTGGGGTCTTCGGCAGAGTGATATGTGTCACGCCGTTCGTTGTTGTAGGGGCGTGCCAGCGTGTCGCCGGCCTCGAGCCTCGCCGGAACCATCTGTCCAACCGCTTCGCGCACCGACGTCCGCATCGCGTTTGCCACTTGGCGCATGTACCACTCGGGAACACCCCCCCACCCTCCGATGAAATCCATCGAGGAATGAGCGTGCGTCGACGAGAACACAAACGATGCCGGATCAAGACCAAGTTCCGCACCCAGTTGCGCAGCAAGATCGTGCGCACCGCAGGCCTCGTCCGACGGACAGAGTTTGTTGTAGAGACCGTTGTATCCCTCACCGTCGAGGATCGTCAGGACCAAGGTCCCGCCACCACGAGAAACCGCGAACGAGCGAGCCCACAGGCCGTAGCCGTTCTCGCCGCCCGCAGGAACGTCCGCGTCGTAGTCGTCCCACCCGAGAACCGGCTGCGAGGGGCCAATGCCGAAACCCCCCATGTAGATGCAGTTGGTATTCTCGATCCACGGGAGTCGCCAGTTCGCCGCGTGCGTGAGGCTTCCCTCCACGTCGCCGCTCGTCATCGGCAAGCACTTGGCCGCGTCGTCGTGCTCCCACACCTCGCCCTTGGATTCGTCGGGCATCGGCTTGATGTCTACCTTGGCCGCACCGACCAGGGCCTCGTCGGGTCCGAGGTCGTCTCCGATACCGACGTTCGCCCCATCGAGCGAACGCGCGGTCGTCGGCGTGCGCGATCCGGGCGCGCCTGGGATTGCAGTTGGGACCGGAGCAAGACCGACTCCCGCCCAGGCGGCGCCGACGATCAGCACGCCGGTCACGCCGGCGGTGAACAAAGAACGAAGACGCATGATTCCTCCATCTCGCAGGCTCTCGAACCGCTCCGGAGCCGCGCTCCCGCCGGCTCGACCAAGCCCTATTCGTCGCCGGCCTTCACATCCCCTTCACCGGGCGCACGAATGCACAGGACTGCGGGTTGTGAGATCCGAAATGGCGGCGCGAACCGCGGCGGTCAGCCGACGAACTCAGACGGCTGCGGCCCGGGAGGCGTCGGCGGCCTGACTCCCAGCCGGTGACGACGACTCCAGGAGTAACGGGCGATGACCTTAAACGACGCGATGGTCGGGATCGCCGCGAGCATGCCGGGAATCCCCGCAATGGTTCCGCCGGCGAGAAGCGCAAGCATTACGGTGATCGGATGCAAACGAACTGTGCGCCCCATCACGTTCGGACTGACGATGTGGTTGTCGATCTGCTGCACGACGAGCAACACGATCGCCGCGTAGAGCGCGCGCACCGGGTGGTCCGACAACAGCCCGACGGCGACGGCTGGAACGGCGGCTAGGAACGGTCCAACCAGCGGGATCAAGTTGAAGATCCCGGCGGCCAACCCGATCAAGACGGCGAACGGCAACTTGACCCATGTGAGCCCAATAGCGCTCGCCGCCGCGACGAACGCCGCCACCAGTAACTGGCCGCGGAAGAACCCCCCGAGGACCCCTCCGACTTCCTCAGCAAGACCGAGCACCTCGTCGCGTCGGCTCGCAGGAATGACCTGCTTGATCCAGGCCTGAATCTTCGGTAAGTCGAGCAACACGTAGATCGAAAGCACCATCCCGAGAATCACAACGACAAGTCCGTGAACGATCGTTCCGGCAACCGTACGCACCCCGCCAAGGAACGACCCGACGGTGTCGCGGTTGGATCTGATCAATTCCGTCAGGTCCGACGGAACCTGAACCCGGAAGCTGATTCCGCGACGAAGAGCAATGGAGTTAATCCGGTCCGCGATCTCATTGGCGTATCGGGGGAGTTCGTCCAGCAAGCCCGACAACTGGCGCCCAAGAAGAGGAACCAAATACGTGAACATCGTCACAACGGCAGATAGAAACAGAACGTAGATGATCAGGACGCCGTACCCGCGCGACACGCCGAGGCGCTGCAGGCGAGCGACGAGCGGATTCAACAAGTAGACGACCAGCACCGCGATTGCGATCGGAGGGAAGATGACCCACAGAGGAACCACCAAGAACGAAACTGCTCCGTACGCGAGCACCAGGATTCCAATCAGCGCCCACGAAACGATCCCCGCGCCGACAATGTGATCCCGCAGACTCCGGCCTTGCGTGTTTTCGGTGGCCACGGTCCAATGGTACGCGGAACGACGCACGCACACCGCGAATCGGGCCGAAGCGGCGATTATGTAGCATAGGAAGATGCCTCACGACCCCGCACCGACGGACATGGATGCGCACCATGACCGCTCCCTCGTAGTCGCATCCAACCGTGGGCCCGTCACTCTGGTCCCAGACGAAAGCGGAAACGTCACCGAGCGACGCGGGGTTGGAGGGCTGGTCACTGCGGTCGGTGACGCCTTGCGCGGGAGAGACGGAACGTGGATCGCCGCGCCGATGTCGGACGCTGATCGCGCGCGCGCGACTGAGCGCGATCCCAACGTTCGCTTGCGGACGCCCGGTGGTGAGATCCTGCGCGTACGTTTCATCGACGTGGAGCAAGAGCTTTACGACCCGTATTACAACGACTTCTCTAACCGGGTCTTGTGGTTCCTGCACCACTATCTTTGGGATCCCGTGCGCCCGCCGGCATTCGGTCGTCGCGAAACCGACGCCTGGGATGCGTACCAAGCAGTCAACCGGCGCTTCGCCGACATGCTGGCTTCTGAAGCCGGTGAGGACGCGCTCGCACTTCCGCACGACTATCACCTCTCGCTCGTTCCCGGCATGCTGCGTCGATCACGCGGGGAGTTGCCGATCGGTCTGTTCTGGCACATCCCCTTCTGCCGAGCCGGGCAGCTCTCGGTCATCGGCCAGTGGGGCGGGTGGCTGCTGGAGGGCATGCTCGGCGCCGATGTCGTCGGGTTCCATACCAAGAGATGGGCGAACAACTTCGCCGACTGTTGCCGGGCGGTGCTTGGAGCTCAGGTTCGCAACGGCATCGTGAAGTTCAACGGACGCTCGACGCGCGTCGGGGTGTATCCGCTCGGCGTGGATCAGCCCGGTCTGCGAGCCGAGGCGGAACGACCGGAGGTCGCCGCGGCGGTGAAGGACATCAACGAGATCGCGGGCGATCGCAAGTTGATTGTTCGCGTCGATCGGACCGAGCTTTCGAAGAACATCCTCCGGGGACTCATCGCGTACGGCGCAATGCTCGAGCGCCGGCGCGACCTCCACGGGCGCGTCGTGCACCTTGTCATGCTGACCCCGTCCCGTGAGGACGTGCTCGAATACCGCGAGTACATGGCCGCATGCGAGGCGCGCGCGCACCAGATCAACGACCGGTTCGGGACCGCGACCTGGCAGCCGATCGTGCTCGAAATCAGCGACGACTTCGCTCGCTCGCTCGCGGCCTACCGCAGGTACGACGTCTTGGTTGTGAACCCCGTGTACGACGGGATGAACCTCGTCGCGAAGGAGGGTCCTCTGCTCAACGAGCGCGACGGGGTACTCGTGTTGTCCACCAACGCTGGGGCCGCTGCCGAACTCGGGCCGGGAGCGCTTCTCGTGGATCCGTACAACCAAAGACGAACGTCACTTGCACTCGAAGCGGCCGTAGACATGCCCGCCGAAGAGCGTCGACGACGCGGGCAGATACTCCGTGAATTGGCGCCGGGGATGTCACCATCGCGCTGGCTCGAGGCGCAGATCGACGACCTGGCGCGCGCGCCAACGCTAGTCTAGCGAGACGACCGCAGCGAGGCGAGCGTCTTCAACAACCGCAACAGGTCCCTAGGCCCCTGCGCCGTCCAATCGGCAAGACGATCCAACTCGGGCGGCCCCTCACTGCTGGCCACCGAAACGCGAACGCGCGGAACCA
>JBAZZY010000030.1 GCA_041658565.1 Actinomycetota bacterium
ACGCCTCGGTCTACAAAGATGCCCAAGGCAGTGTGCTTGGAGTCTTCGCGGCCGCGCGCGACGTCACCGCGCAAAAGCAGGCTGAAGCCGAGATCGCCTTGCAGCGAGGCAACGAGTTGGAGAGGTTGGCGGAACTCGAGCGGTTCCAGAAGCTTACCGTTGGGCGCGAACTCAAGATGATCGAGCTGAAGAAAGAGATCGCCGATCTGACCGCAAGTTTGAGCCTTGCGAGGGGGTCTGTGCCGCCTCGGGGGGACGAGTGAAGACGCCGCCCGCGGAGGCTTGGATACCGGCAGTAGACGGTCGGGTCGATGCTTCGGCCTACGCGAGGGCGATTCTCAACATCCTCGAGGACTTCAGCGACGAGAAGACGCGGCTCAACGATACGCAGCGCGCGGTCATGAACATCCTGGAGGACTTCGACCTCGAGAAGCGCAAAGTCGCGGAACTGGAGATGTTCGCTTATGTCGCCTCTCACGATCTCCAGGAGCCGCTGCGGATGATCACCAGCTACACGCAGCTCTTGGCCAAGCGGTACGCCGGGAGGCTCGACGCGGACGCCGACGATTTCATCGGCTTCGTCGTCGACGGAACCAAGAGGATGCAAGCGCTGATTCGGGACTTGCTCGAATACTCCAACGTTGGTTCGACGGAACTTGATCTGCGTGCCGCGGATTGCGAGCAGGTTCTCCGAGGCGTGCTTGCCAACCTCGAAAGCCTCATGGCGGAGTCCGGCGCGACCCTGACGCACGACCCTCTGCCGACGGTTCTCGCGGACTCGTCGCAATTGGCTCAACTTCTTCAGAACCTGGTGACGAATGCCGTCAAGTTCCGCGGCGCGCGCGCGCCCGTCGTCCACGTGGGAGCCGAGCCTGTGGTGGGCGGATGGCGCCTGTCTGTTCGCGACAACGGCATCGGGATCGATCACGCGTACGCCGAGAGCGTGTTCGAAGCCTTCCGGCGACTCAACCCGCGTGACTACCCGGGCACCGGCGTGGGGCTTGCGATCTGCAAGCGAATCGTGGAACGCCATGGGGGTCGAATCTGGGTGGAATCGGTGGTGGGCGAGGGTTCAACGTTCTTCGTCATCTTGAGCCGCGTCCCATGATTGCGCGCTCCGGAGAGCCGGTGGAGATTCTCCTGGTCGACGACCACCCGGGTGACGTGCGCCTGACCGAGGAGGCTTTTGCGGAGTGCCGGGTGCGGACCAACCTCAGCGTGGCCGTCGATGGCGAAGAAGCGATGGCGTTCCTGCGGAGGGAGGGGGAGTTCGCCGAGGCGCCCCGCCCGGCGCTCATTATTCTTGACCTGAACCTCCCGAAGAAGAACGGCATGAGGGTTCTAACCGAGATTCGCGCTGATCCGACGTTGTCGGAGATCCCCGTCATCGTCCTGACGACCTCGACTTCCGAGAAGGACATTGCTGAGGCGTATCAACGCCACGCGAACTGCTACATCACGAAGCCGGTGGATCTGGACAAGTTCTTCGAGGTCGTCCGTCTCATCGAGAGTTTCTGGCTGATGATCGTAGAGTTACCCCGGAGGTGACGCCTTGACCAACGACTTACTTCGGGTTCTGGTGATCGAGGACAACCCCGGGGACGCGCGCCTGGTCTCGGAGATGCTGTCCGAGGTGGACAAGCTTGGGTTTCGCGTCGAGATCGCAACGCGGCTGAGTGAAGGTCTCGCTCAGTTGGCCGAAGGCGGGTTGGATGTCGTTCTGCTCGACCTGGGATTGCCCGACACCCAAGGTCTCGATTCAATCACCAGGATCAACAGAGAAGCCCCATCCGTGCCGGTGGTGGTCCTCACGGTCTCGGATGAAGAGGCGCTGATCCGCGGGGCAGTGGGGGCGGGGGCGCAGGGCTTCTTCGTCAAGGGCGAGCCCAAGCCCGAGTTGCTCGCCCGCACCTTGTGGCACGCCGTCGAGCGGCAACGCATGCTCAACGCACTTGAGCAAGCGTACGAGGCCGAGCGAATCTCCGCGGAGCGGTTGAGGAAACTCGATCAACTCAAGAATGATTTCATCAGCATCGTTTCCCACGATCTTCGCTCGCCCTTGACGACGATCGCCGGCTTCGCATCGACCCTCTTCGACAACTGGGAATCTTTCAGCGACCAGGAGCGGCGCAAGTTCCTGAAGACGATCGAACTCAACGCTATGGAGATGGACAACCTGATCGACGAACTCGTCGATTTGGCGCGGATCGAGTCGGGGAATCTGAGCCTGGATGTCGCGCCTTTCGATCTGTTGGACATGATCGGGCGGGTCGTCTTCGAGATGGCCACGGTGGCCGGCCGCACATACGCGCTCGATGCACCCTCCGACGGATGTCCACCGGCACTCGGGGACGAAGGGCGTCAGCGGCAGATCTTCAGGAATCTGTTTTCCAACGCGCTCAAGTTCTCGTCTTCGGACAAGCCTGTCGAGGTGTCGGTGGTTCCGCGCGACGCAATGATTGAGGTAGCCGTGCGCGATCGTGGCGTCGGCATCTCCGAAGAGGCGATGCCTGCGATCTTTCAGAAGTTCTCTCCCTCCCGAATCCCGGAGAGCGGGAAGAGATCAGGCACGGGACTCGGGTTGTACATCTGCAAGTTCTTCGTCGAGGCCCAGGGGGGCACGATCCGCGTCGAGAGCCGCGTCGGCGAAGGTTCGACGTTCATCTACACGGTCCCAATGGCTGAAGCCCCCACCGATTGACGCGGACTGGTCTGAGTCCGCGGACTGGAACCGGGCAGGAGATCCCGGGCAGGTGTGCACCTGAGTACTCGCGCCTGGCGCACATCATTTGCGCCAGGCGCGAGTACTCGCACCCAGATGTGGCTCCGGTGCGGGGAGAAGGCGCGCGTCCGGGGGAAACACATAATTAACCTGCGCGTAACGTGGGCGGAAACGTTCGGAAACAGCCGGCCCGTAGATTCCTTGAGACCGCGGACGACGGCTCTCTCGGGGGTACACGATGCCAACCATGAATACCGGCGATACGGCATGGATCATTGTTGCTTCGGCGCTGGTGATGTTCATGACGCCGGGACTTGCGCTGTTCTACGGTGGCTTGGTTCGGCAGAAGAACGTGCTTTCGACGTTCATGCACTCGTTCTTCGCGCTCGGCCTGGTGACGGTCGTCTTCGTGCTGGTCGGGTATTCGTTGGGATTCGGCGGTGACCACGCGGGGTTCATCGGAGGATTCGACTTCTTTGGACTCAAGAACGTGGCGTTTGACGCCGCGGGGCCGAAGGTGTGTTGCGCGCCCGGGGCCGCGCCCGGTTTATTGTCGGGGGCGACGCCGCACCTGGCTTTCATGCTCTTCCAGTTGATGTTCGCGGTGATCACTCCCGCGTTGATCTCGGGGGCGTTTGCCGAACGCACCAAGTTCTCCGGCATGGCCGTCTTCTTCGCGCTGTGGTCGTTGCTGGTCTACAGCCCGGTCGCCCACTGGGTTTGGGCGGGCGGATGGCTGTTCGATCGAGGAGTGCTCGACTTCGCAGGTGGAACGGTTGTGCACATCAATGCAGGTGTCGCGGCGCTGGTGTTTGCGGTGTATCTGGGTAAGCGCCAAGGCTGGCCGCGAGAGATCGCGCCGCCGCACAACGTAACGATGACGTTGCTGGGCGCTGGGATTCTGTGGTTCGGTTGGTTTGGGTTCAACGGAGGTTCTGCGCTGGCCGCAAACGGTATTGCGGTGAGCGCGATCGTTGCGACGCACTGCGCTGCCGCCGCGGCGATGCTCGGATGGGCGATTCCCGAATGGCTGCGCCACAAGAAGGTCACTGCCGTCGGTGCGGCCTCCGGCGCAGTCGCGGGACTCGTTGCGATCACGCCGGCGGCTGGATTTGTTCGTCCGTGGGCGGCACTCGTTATCGGGCTGGTCGCCGGAGCGGTGTGCTACTTCGCGGTGAACCTGAAATTCCGCTTCGGCTACGACGACTCACTGGACGTTGTTGGAGTGCACCTGGTCGGGGGGATCATCGGGGCGCTGGCGACCGGTGTGTTTGCCGAGATCGCAGTGAACGCCGCCGGAGACAACGGGGCGTTGTTCGGTAACCTCGGGCAATTGGCGGACCAGGCGCTCGGAATCGCAGTGACGATCGGGTACTCGGCAGTGTTGTCTCTGGGGATTCTGTGGTTCGTCGACAAGACCGTCGGGATTCGTCTGTCGCAGGACGACGAACTGGTCGGGGCCGACCTCACCCAGCACGGTGAGGCCGCGTATTCCAGTGGCGACGTCGGAGCCCACATTGGGCACATGGCTGCCTCCGTCCCATGGGGTCATTCCGGTGGGTTCTCGGCTAGCCTGTCGGACACACGTCAGGGGAGGCAGGGCGAATGAAACTTGTCACGGCAATCGTGAAGCCGTTCAAGCTGGAGGAGGCCAAGGAGGCTCTGCGCGCGGTCGGCATACAAGGCATGACCGTGACCGAGACTCGGGGGTTCGGTCGCCAGCGCGGGCACACCGAGGTCTACCGCGGCGCGGAGTATCAAGTGGATTTCGTTCCCAAGGTCAAGATCGAAGTCATCTGCGAGGACGCGCAGGTCGAGCAGGTAGTGGAGGCAGTGATGACCGCCGCGCGCACCGGCAAGATCGGCGACGGCAAGATCTTCGTCACCACAGCCGAGCAGGTGTACCGGATTCGTACCGGAGAGGCCGGCGGGGACGCCATCTGACTACGGCGAGACCGACAGCGAGGAGCCCGGGATTCCGGGCTCTTGCGTTTTCCCCCACTTATGCGATCTGTCTGAAATGTGATTTCGCGAGCCGGTTTCCATCGGTTTCCGCTGGTGAGGTGTGTACTCGGGCTGCGTGACGAATGGCCGCAACGCGGCGAATCCTTCCATCCGGCGTCGCGGGGAGCACATGCCTCACCGTAAAATTGGCTCGCCCGAAGAAGTCCTCGGGCCGTCGCTCACTTCGAATCCGAGAAGAGGTACCGATGAAGCGAATCCTGTTGGCCGCCCTCGCGGTGGCAGCCGTTCTCCCCGTCGTTCCCGCGCGCGCCACTACGACCCCTGTGTTGAGGGGCACACACACTTTTCCGGTGGCTGAGGCGCTTCCTTGTGCCGGTGTCTGCTCGTACTTGGTCCCGCACACGTCGGACCCGGAGGCCTTTGTTGCGAGCTGGAACCTGCTCGAAGACGACCCTCAGGACCGCCAGACCACGTTCGCGTGCACCGAGCCCAGTCCCGCGGGGTCGTTCCTTGATGTCACGCTGAACGTTCCGTCGAAGGCGAACTTCTTGAAGATCGAGGCAACGCCGACGATCGATTGGGACATCGTGCTGTGTCTTCCCGGCAACAAGGGCATGGTCGCGTTTGAGGACGTGCCGTACCTAGAGGACTGTCCCGCCGGATGCCTCACCGTGATCCAGTTGAGGATCAGGCCTGCGACGGGCAAGAAGCCCGCGCAGTATTCGAAGCTGGTTCTGCGGGCTTACAACTTCTCCGACGTCCAAGACCTGACCGCGACTTGGGGCTTCTACACCGTCTAGCCGAAGGCGACGAAGCGGGGCGGGCTTGCTCGCCCCGCTTCGTCGTTTCCGCAGTCGTTGCGAATGCGCTGTGCGCGCGCGCGCATTGGCAGGATGTCGCGCATGGCGCAACGAGCCTATTCGCAATAGGCCGGTGTGCCTGCGGAAAAGTGGCGCGCGCCGGACCACGCCACGAATCTGCCATGAATGCGGATGCGATCTCACTCCATCGGGCTATTGGCCCGGTCCGCAAGTCCTATAACAATCAAGTCGAGTCGCGAAATAGGTTGCGACTCATGGGATCGCGACACCGCAGGTAGACGAAACATCTGCTTGGACTCCGTGGAGGTGCAACGTGCCGAATCGCTCTGGTCCGATTCGCCGTTCGACTCCCGACGTCTCGGTTATCGTCCCGGTCAAGAACGAGGCGCCGAGCATTCGCTCGTTGTTCGACGCGGTCGGTGCGGCTCTTGCCGGTCGCACTTTTGAAGTTCTGTTCGTGGACGACGGCAGCACCGACGCATCCGCGGAAGTGTTGCGAGAGCTCGTGCGCCACGATCCCCGTGCGCGGGCGCTCCGGCTCCGAGCCAATTTTGGCAAGTCGGCCGCACTGTCGGCCGGCTTCCGTGAGGCGCGCGGAGCCGTCGTCGTCACGATCGACGGCGACCTGCAGGACGAGCCGGGGGATATCCCGGCGATGATCGACAAGCTCGGCGATGGAGTCGAGTTGGTGAGCGGATGGAAGGTGCGGCGCCGGGACTCGTGGACTCGGCGCGCGGCGTCGAAGGTCTTCAACGCAGTCACTCGCTCTGTTACCGGAGTACGCCTGCACGATTTCAACTGTGGATTGAAGGCGTACACGGCGGCTTGCGCGAAGGACTTGGCGCCGTACTGCTATGGAGAACTGCACCGGTATCTTCCCGCCATTGCGCACGATCGGGGATTCGGGATCGCGGAGATGCCGGTCCGTCATCATCCTCGCCTGCACGGGAAGTCCCGCTACGGTCTGGAGCGATACTTCCGGGGTCTTCTGGATCTGATCACCGTGGTGTTCACGTCCAAGTACGCGCGGAGGCCGCTGCACGCGTTCGGGGGCGTCGGAAGCGTGCTTCTGGTGTTGTCGGTCGCGGGGTTTGCGTCGCTCGCCGTGCAGCACTTCGCATTCGGGTCGGCTGCGGCAACTGCGGGGCTGGCTGCGGTCAGCGCCCTCGCGCTCGTCATCGGGATGCAGTTCATCCTGACCGGGCTGGTTGCGGAAGTCGTCGCAAGACCGCGAAGCGCGACTGTGCCGTTCGCCGAGGTTCCATTGTTCCACTCGGAGGGAATGACGCACTCCGCGCATCCGCCGTCGGTGATCGTGCTTTCCGACGTCGGAGCGCGGGACGGGTATCGAGGGAGTGCGGGAAGATGACTTCCGAGGTGGACGCGGCACGGGCGACAAAACCCGTGAAGACGCTGTTCGGATGGCTGGTGTTCCGCCGCGTGTCGTTACCGTTGTCGATCCGGCTGGCGCGTACTCGCGTGCGTCCGTCGCACGTGACCGCTGCCGGGGTGTTCTTCGGATTCGCCGCCGCGGCGATGTTCGCGACCGGTCGGTATGCGTTTCTCGTCGTCGGGGGCGTGGCTGCATTCCTTGCCAAGTTGCTGGATGCGATGGACGGCGAGATCGCGCGCGCCAAGCACCTCGACACCGCAGCGGGATACGTTGCCGACGGGCTGTCCGACCGGCTGCGTGACACGGTGGTTCTTGCGGGGTTGGGCGTCGGCGCGACGCGGATGGGGGTTGCCGGAGCCGAGGTCTGGACCGCCGCCGCGCTTACCGGCTATCTCGCGTTCTTCTATGTCAGCGCTGCGACGCCCTCGCACTGGCGGGAGATGCGCGACGAGAGCGACCTGGACGAGAAGCACATGTTCCGGGTGACCGCGCATGTGCGGCTGGGGGCCGGCGACACGCTGGCAGTGGCAGTGCTTGTGGGAGCGATCGCCGGCCGGCCCTGGTGGCCGGTGATGGCAGTCGCGCTCGGCGCCCCGGCGGCGATCGCGCTCAAGGTGCGACGCTTGTTTGAGGCGCGGCCTTGGGAGCGGTCCGAGTCGTGGGCGCCGTCGCGGGACTGAACGGTAGCGGACCGCGCGTGCTGTTCGTCGGCCCGAGCGCGGGCGCGCGCGGGGGGATCGCGCAGTTCAACGCGCGCCTCGCCGAAACCGTTGCTACGAATGCTCACGTACGAGCCATCGGGTTCGAGCGTATGTATCCGTCGTGGACGGACGCAGGCCGGCGGCAGCCCGCTGCCGCCGGCCACGAGGCCTTTCTGGTTCCGTGGCGGCCGCGCACGTGGATGCGGGCCGCGCGCGAATTGCGCGAGTTCGGACCGGATCTGGTCGTCGTGCAGTGGTGGCATCCGCTGTTTGCTCCGTGCCTTCGCCACCTGATCATTGCGGCTCGTCGCAATGACGCTGAAGTGATGATGGTCTGCCACAACGCGCTTCCTCACGAGCCGTTCCCGCTGGCGCGCGCCGCCGCAGCACGAACGATGTCGGCGGCGGGACGACTCGTCGCGCTTTCGACCGCGGTGGCGGCGCAGGTTCGCACTCTGGCTCCGGGCGCGCGCATCGATGTGCTTGCGCACCCACCTAACTTGGCGGGGCACATCGACCCGATGGAGGTCGAGCGCTGGCGCGCGCGTGTCGGGCCGGTGGACGGCCCCATGATCGTCTTCTTCGGCAACGTGCGGCCCTACAAAGGCTTGAGCGACTTGATCGAGGCGATGCCGGCCGTGTGCGCGCGCAGTCCGGCGACTCTCGTCGTCGCCGGGACCTTTTATGAACCCGTCGAGCGATTCCGGCTGCAGGCTCGACGCCTCGGTGTCGAATCTTCGATTCGCTTGTTCCCCGGATACGTTCCCGACGACGAAGTCCTCGCACTGCTGTCGCTCGCCGACGTCGTGGCCATGCCATACCGGACTGCATCCCAGAGCGGCATACTCCCGCTCGTGGCGCTCGCGGAGCGTCCGGTTGTCGCGACGTCGGTCGGCGGCATCACGGAGGCCGTCGGCGACCGGGGTGTCGTGGTGCCACCCGGCGACGGTGCGGCGCTGGCGCAGGGATTGCTGCGTGCGCTCGCGACGCCGCCCCTGCCGCCGCATGGGTTCCGTGACGGCTGGAGCCGGTGGGCTGCGTTAGTCGTCGAAGCGGCGAGCGACGCCGGCGACCGCGCGTACCGGAAGGCCCTGCGGTGATCGTCCCGCAGCGAACACTCACTCTTGCCGCGGCCGACACCGAGGCGCTTTCTCCTCCGCGTGTGATTTCGCCGGCCGGGCGCGCGCTCGTGCTCGCTAATCTCGCGACGGCGGCGTTCTACGTGTCGTGGTGGTTCGTTCCCGGGCGCGCGGGGGTCCCGGGCTTGTTTATGTTGCTCGCCGGCGCTGAGGCGTTCAACCTCGTCCATTTGTTGGGGCTGTGGTGGTCGGTGTGGTCGATGCGCGTCGATCCTGCGCCTCCGGTTCACGCGACGGCCGACTACTCGATCGACGTACTCATCCCAACGTGCGGCGAACCGCTCGAGGTGATCGAGCGAACCGTGGCAGGTGCGATCGCAATGGATGTGCCGCACCAGACCTACGTGCTGGACGACGCGCGCGATCCTGCCGTCCGTTCCCTCGCCGCACGCCTGGGGGCGCGCTACATCGTGCGCTTCACCAGTCGTGGTGCGAAGGCGGGAAACCTCAACGCGGCGCTGGAGCGCACGAAGGGGGACTTGGTTGCGGTGTTCGACGCCGACCACGTCCCGCACCCGGAGTTCTTGCGATCGATCCTCGGGTACTTCAACGACGAGCAACTGGCGTTCGTGCAGACCCCTCAGTACTACGCGAACGCGGGAGGAGACGAAGTCGCTCGCGGGGCGTACTTGCAGCAGGTCATTTTCTACGGGCCGATTTGCCGAGGGAAGAACGGTCTCAACAGTGCTTTCTGCTGCGGCACGAACGTGCTGTTTCGACGCAAGGCCCTCGAGGGTGTCGGTGGGTTCGACGAGCGCAGCGTGGTCGAGGACTTCGTGACGTCGATGCGATTGCACCGGGCGGGGTGGCGCTCGGTGTACTACCCGCATGTGCTCGCCGAGGGGCTTGGACCGACCGGGGTTCGCGCCTACTTCCGCCAGCAGTTCCGCTGGGCGCGCGGCTCGATCGGCGCGCTGTTCACGGGTGAGCCGTTCAAGCGCGGGTTCACTCTCCGTCAGCGAGTTCAGTACTTGCTGGCCACGACCTTCTATCTGATCGGGCTGGTGTCGACGATCTACCTCACGCTGCCGATCCTGTATTTGGTTGGGGGTTGGAGCGCTTTGGCCCCGGGCAGCGGCGACTTCGTGTTCTTCTACGCGCCGTACCTGCTGTGCGCGTTTCTCACCCTGCGCTGGGCGTTGGGGCGACGGCTGGGTCTGGACCACATTCGCTACACATTCGGAGCCTTCCCCGTCTACGCCGCCGCGGCGATCTCCGCGGTGCTTCACCTGCCGGCACGCTTTCGGGTAACGGGCCGTCGCGCGCGCGGCGGCGTGCCGCCGCTGGCGTTGTTGCCCTTGATCGCGTTTGCGGCGACGGCGCAGGCGATCGTGATGGGAGCGTTTCTGCGCACGCCGGACGCGCGCACGGTGACGACGATGTCCTGGGCTGCGCTCAACATGCTTCTGCTGTGGGGGATCGTTCGAGTAACCCTGCGGGACGCGTCGCGGGCGCGCGCGCGCCCGCCGGAACCGGTTACCGTTCCAGCGCGGCTCCACCGGAGCTTCTTCCCGGAGGATGCGGTGACTCCTTCCGTGGTGTTCGGCGCGCGCTGGTCACCCGCACGCGTGCGCGCAACGGTGCTGGGGTGGACCGTCGTTGGTCTCGCGCTGCGTGTTGCCTTCGCGCCGACACAGGGGATCCGCCTGGATGAGTCGCTGAGCTTGGCCCAAGCCCAAGAGCCGCTCCTCACGCTGTGGCGCGGGCTCGCCTCGGGCAACGTTCACATCCCGCTGTACCACACGCTGCTGCATGAATGGATCAAGGTCGCGGGCACATCCGAGTGGGCATTGCGCGCTCCGTCTCTGCTGCTCGGGGTCGCGGCAATACCACTCATGCATGCGCTGGGGCGCAGGCTGTTCGGCGTGCGCGCGGGGATCGCGGCCGCGGCGCTTGCGGCGTTGTCGCCGTTTTGGATTTGGCACAGCGGGGAGGCGCGCATGTACCCGCTGGTGGTCGTCGGCGCGCTGGCGTCGACGGTGCTACTCGTCGATTCCGTGCGATGGGGAGGCGCGCGGCGGTGGGCGGCGTACGCCCTCGTCACCGGAGTCGCGCTGTACTCGCACTACTTCATGCTGTTGCTCCTGCCTGTGCACGTTGGTTACCTGGTGCTGTGCGGGCGGCGCAGAGGGTTCAGGCCGTGGCGCGCGTGGGCGGCGGCGACGGCGGGCGCTCTTGCGCTGTTCGCTCCCTGGATGTGGTTGCTGTACACGACGCGTATCCAGCCTTCGGGTGTGGCATCGCTGACGAACGGTGTTCGTTTGCCGGCGGGCGAGTACACCGCCTACGGGATTATCTATGCCTTCATTACATTCTTTGTGGTGTTCGTCGGCGGCTACCAAGCAACAGCGGTGCTGGCGACGGCGACGGCAGTGGTTGCGGGAATGTGGCCGCTGGCCATCGTGCGGGGCACCACGGCGCGCCGTCGCTCTGCGCGGCGGCGTCGCGTCACGGTGTTCCTCGTAGCCTGGATCGTCTTCACGGTCGGGGGCGTGTTCGTCGCGAACATCGCCGTGCCGGGGTTGTTCTTCCAGAAGTACCTCATCATCGCTTCGCCGCCGGTTCTGCTGTTGATTGCTGCGCGGCTGTCGGCGTTGCGACGGTTTGGGTTAGGCCTCTTCTTCGCGGCGGTTGTGCTGTTGGCGGCGACGGCTGCGGGAGCGCTCGACCCGGCGAATCCGGTTCGCGAGGACTTCCGCGCAGCGGCCGCGGCGGTCACCAGTCACATGTCCTCAGGCGACGCGGTCGTCGTGCTTCCCGGGTTCGATGCCAAGCCGTTCCGCTACTACTTCGACGGTCGGGTGGAGCTTGTGCAAAAGGACGATCCTCCCGTCGCCGTTGTGGGGGAGCGTTTGGTGCGCGTAGCTGAGCTTCATCAAGGCAATCGGCTGTGGGTTGTGCTCGACTTGTTGTATCTGCAAAGCGCCGACCCCGACGTTCCCGCCAGCATTCCCCGATTCCTCGATCTGACGTACCGAAGGACCAAGTTGTTCGAGTTCGGACGCCTTCAGGTGAGCGCGTATGAGCTTCCCGTCGAGTGACCTACCGCGACGTGCTCGGGATTCCGACCGTGTAATAGGAGTCGGCGACCATGGCGCGGTACGTCTTCAGCGACCTGGAGGAGGTGTTCACGCGCCAGTCCTCTTCTTTCGGGACGTGGAACCACATGAGGGCCGCAACCGACGGGAAGTACTGCTTCATGACGGAGCGGGCCTGGGCTATCCAGACGGCTTTGTCGCCCCCGGCCTCGGTGGTGGACGTCTCTCCGATCATGATCGGCTTTCGGCTCGCGTAGGTGCGATAGACGGGAGTGAAGATGCTGCGGAACGTGGTCCACTTGGACCACGAACGCGTGTTTCCGAAGTTATAGCCGTCGATGCCGACCCAATCCACGTAGGTGTCGCCGGGGTAGTACTTGCTCCAGTGATTCCACGAGGCCGCCGGGACGCTGGCGTGGTTCGGAGACCACACCCACACGACGTTGGTGACTCCCTGCCCGCGGAACAGGTTCCAGATTCGCTTCCACGCGGCGCGGTACTTCGCCGGACCGTTGGTCGTTCCCGAGCTGTTGTTGTGGCTTCCGTCCCATGCATACCAGTCGCCGTTCATCTCCCAACCCCAGCGAAGGAACACCTTTCGGCCGAGGGCCTTCAGCGCGCGCGCGCGCGCCTTGATCATCGTGTCGTACTGCCCGGAGTTGATCTGGTTGAGGTTGGTGCCTTGCCAGGAGATAAGGGGAATGCGGCCGTTGGAGATGTCCGTCTTTTCCAACCCCGTCGGAATTTGTTGGGTCCACCCGTAATAGTGGTGGTTGATTCGCAGGCGGCGTCCGATCGTCGTCTCGAAGTTCTTCACCTCGAGGTTCGCGGCGGACTCGGTCGTCCACTGGTTGTCGGTGTCCACGTAGGCGCCGATCAGAACGCCGCGCGACGGCACGAGTTTTCCGCCCGGGCGCGCTTGTGCGGGTATTTGCGGCGCCAGCAGGCCGGCAATGAGTGTAAACGAGAGGACGACTCCGGCATTGCGGAAGTTGAGGACGGGAAGACGTTTCCGCATGAGCATCATTCCTTGTGTGAGTTCTGGCCCGTTCGAGTCATAGAACGAGCGAAACCATCACCCGTTGTATCGACTCCGTTTGGATGGTCTTTGAATCGGGCCTACGCCCACGTCCCTCGCATCGCGCGCATCTCCGGCGATATGCGTGGCGTTTCGCGTGAGGCAGGTGTGGCGCGATGATTTCGCCGTTGCGTCTGCTGATCTGCACACCTCGGTTTGCTCCGCAGGTGGGTGGAGCGGAAACCTGGACCCGCGAGATCGCCGCAGGCCTTGCGGCGCGCGGTCACGAGGTGCATGTCATCGCGCGCGCCGCGCCGGGGTGCGAGTCCGACGTCGCAGGGCCGGTGTCGGTGCATCGCGTCCACGGTGGTCGAGCCGCCTTCACGCGCGAGGTGGCGCGCGCGGTCTTGAGGATGCGTCCCGACGTTGTGCTCGCGCAGTACTCGGCGTTGCCGCCGGCGGTTGCGGCTGCGAGGCGCGCGCATGTTCCGTCGTTGGGCATCGTGCACGACGTCTATGGAGCGGCCGAGCGAATTCGCGTCAACGGTGTCGCCGGGGGCCTCGCGCGTCTGGTGGCTCTCGAGCGTGCTCCCGCGGTGCTTGCGCCCGATGGGTTTCTGGTTCCGAGCGCTGCGACGGGGCGGGGACTTGCTCGAATCGCGCGCGGGCGCCCGGTTGTCGTGGTTCCCGCCGGTGCGGATCACGTCGCCGCCTGCCGATCACCGGTTCGCGATTTCGCTCGCGTCGTATTCGTCGGGCGCCTGGTTCCGCAGAAGGGCGTGGAGGATCTGTTGCGCGCGATGCGCATTGTGCGCGCGCGCCGACCCGACGCGCATCTCACCGTGATCGGCGACGGCCCCGACGGCCCCAGACTACGCGCCCTAGCGGCGGATCTGGGAACCACGGTGGAGTTCGTCGGTCGCGTCCAGGACGCAGTGCTGGACGCGCTTGTGCGCGGTGCGGGTGTGCTCGCTCTTCCTTCGACGCGGGAAGGGTGGGGACTGGCGGTGACCGAGGCGGCGGCGCGCGGAGTCGCCTATGTCGCCTACGACGTCCCCGCGGTTCGCGAGCAGCACGCGCAACTTCGCGGCGGAGTGCTCGTCGAGCCGGACGCGCGCGCGCTCGCAGGCGTTCTGCTGGAGTTGCTCGACGACCCCGCGGCTACCGCCGCGCTGGGCGAGAGAGGGCGTATTGCGGCGGCCGGCCGCAAGTGGGCCGATGCTGCCGAAATCGTTGAGGGATCGATCGCTGCCGTGGCGGCGGGAAGAAGGAGGGCGTCATGAGGGTCCATCGTGCGCCGCATCAGGTGCTGCGCTACGCACCGGTGCTGCGGGTTTTGAGAGAACTACCGGCGGACGCGCGCGTGCTGGAGGTCGGATCGGGATCAGAGGGGATCGGCACGTGGTGGGATCGGCCGTTCATCGGAGTAGACCTCGCGTTCAGTCACCGCCCCATGCGCCACATGCGTGCGGTTGTTGCCGATGGGTTACGACTTCCCTTTCCCGACGGGTCTTTCGACGCGGTTGTGTGCGTCGCAGTGCTCACGCATGTCGTCGGCTGCCGGGAGGCTCTGCTCGATGAGTGTCTTCGCGTGTGCCGGGGGTCGGTCGTCGCGGTCACTCCGTGCGGCGAGGAAGCGGCACTCTCGGACCTTCGCAACGCGCAGTGGAGTGCGCGCGCCGGGCACCCGGTGCCTTCGTGGCTGGATGATCAGATCCGGTCGGGGCCGCCGACTTCCGCGAACATCCGCGAAATGCTGGGAGTTCACGGCGACCTCGTCGAGATTCCGACGATCTCCGTGGCGGCCCACGAGCGGCTGTTCCGCGCCGAGCAACGGATGCGGCGTGTGCGTGGAGCCATGACCTTGACTCAACCGCTGCTGCGCGCGTGGGGCAGGGTCGGACCCGCGTCGCGTGCGAACGACGGGCCGCCTTACGAGGTCTGCTTCGTCTTGAGACGCCAGCGGATCGTCTCGCCGCCGCGCCGTTCCTCGTAGTGGAGCATGCGGTCGATGACCGAGCCGCGTCCGAACAGCGGGATCTGACTTCGGTACGCGGCGCAAGCGTCTTGCTTGGCCCGCCGCGCGTGCTCGGAGGCCGTCACGGATACCCATTCCGCCCCGCCGTCGGCCGGCGCGCGCGGACGTCTCCACGGAATACGCCCGTGGAACACCGGGTAAGGCTGCTCCACATAAGACGCGAGGAACACGTCGTCGGGGCAGTGCGCGTTGATCAATGTCGCCAGACGTCGGTGATCGGGATGCGCGAGCGGGAATCCCGGCGTGTACACGATGTCGGCCGCGCGCACGATCGGTTCCAGCACGGTCCAGATTGTGTCGTCGTCGGGCCCCGGGTGGTATTGCTCGTCGGGGAAGGGAAGCCACACCGGCACCAGACTCAGGATGCGACAAGCTCGGCGGTCCTCTTCGCGGCGAACGCGCGCAGCCTCGCCCGCGGTGCGAAAGCCAGCTCGTCGGTCCCAGGGTCCGGCCGGCTGCGGGTCCTCGGGATCTCCGGCGAAGACCGTTACCAGCGAGACGTGCGCTCCGATGCTTGCAGCCGTGTGCAGACATGCCCCCAGGGAGAAGATTCCATCGTCCAGGTGTGGCGACAGCACCACGATGTGTCCGGTCGTGACGACCTTCATTCGACCTCACCTGCCCGCAAGCGGTGCGCGGCTTTCCGCGCCGAGGAGGGCTGCGCGCTGCGGAACTTGCGCATTCCCGCGCGCCGTCCGCGCCAGGCCGGCGCGATGCGGCGCATCATGTGCAGCGCTCGCCGCGGGTTGCGCGCGAACTCGACGAGCGCGCGCCCCGGTCCGGGAACCGATGCCGAGCCGATGGCGAATCCGTAGGCGAGCATCGCCACTCGTTGCGGTCCGCGAAGGTACTTCGCCAGCACGTAGGTTCGGTTGGCTGCCGATGCGCTTGCACCTGCGCCCTGGACGCGGGTGCCGAGGTCCGGGTCGCGGAACGAGGTGGTGTGGTGTTCGACGACCGCGTCCGGGGCATACCAAACCAGGTATCCGGCGCGACGCACGAACAGGCACGTGTCGAGGTCGTTGCATAGCGCGAGTCCGGCGTCGGTGTGGGAGAGCGCTTGATCGTGGTGCACCAGTTCCGCGCGAATCGCCATGTTCGATCCGGTAAGCCAATCGACCGGTCCTTCGCGCGCGCCCTCGCAGTGGTGCTTGTCAATGACGCGGCCGTACCAGGTGACCAGGCCGACTCGGCGCGCGCGCCCTTGCCGGCGTATTCCATCGACGTGATCGATCAGTCGTCCGCCGGCGGCGCCCACTGCGGGATCGTCGAAGGCCGGAGCAAGATGTTCCAGCCAGTCGGAGTGTGCGGTTGCGTCGTCGTCGAGGAAGGCGACGACCGCGTAACGTGCCGCGTGCGTTCCGGCGTTCAGTGCCGGCACGATCCCGGGTTGCTCGACGGAGACCCGACGCCGATGCGCCGGGTCCTCGCGCCACCACGTGTCGAGGAAGCGAGCGGTTTCGAAGTCCGTTTCCCGATAGACGCAGATGACTTCATCCGGTACGAGTGTTTGGCGAGCGAGGGCATCCAGGCAGCGTGCGAGCAAATGCACGCGACGGTAGGTCGGAACGACGACGGAGATCGACGGTGGCTCCGCCGAACGACCGGCGCGCGCGCGCAGAAGACGCGCCGGCGTCCGCAGCGCGAACAGCGACGCCACGTAGACGGCTGCCCCCGTCGAGACTGCCAGCGGAAGCGGCGCCGCGCGCAACGGCAACACTGCGAGCGTCATGACCGCGGTCGCACCGGCTGCAGGAAGTGCGTACCCTGCCCACCGCGCTCGTACGCCGTGGCGGCGCAGCGCCGCCGACGCCGCGATCGCAAGAAACGCTTCGGTGCCCAGCGTCGTCCACGCAGCCGCCTGAATACCCAAGCGCGGGACGACGACAAGGTTGGCGACAAGGTTGCCGGAGAACCCGATTGCAAGGATCTTGCCGGCCGTCTGCGGCCGGTCGCCCAGGACCACCGCGGCGATCAGTACCACGCCGGGGAAGGCGAACGGAAGTGCCCACAGCAACACGCGCAGCACTCCTGCGCCCTCGGCGTACCCGCTGCCGAATACCATCGGTACGATCTTGCCGCCGACGAGAGTTCCTCCGGCTGCAATCGGAACGCCCAGCAACAGCAGGGCGGCGGCCGATTGCTCCACGAATCGCCCGAAGCGCGCGCGATCCCGAAACGCGAGGTCCGAAAGCGTTCGATACACGGAGTTCGCGAAGATCAGCGGGAGCCACCCGAGCACCATGAAGAGCCGGTAGGCGGCGCCGTAGATCGCAGTGGGTCCGTCTCCCAGTGTGCTGCGGATCACCAGCGTGTCGGCGTAGTTCGCTCCGAAAAGGAACATCCCAACTGCGGCGAAAGGAAGGCTGGCGCGCGCGACGTAGCGGACCGCGCGCAGCGAAGGACGGATCCTCACCGTGACGTGCGGGCGCAACATCGTCCACGCCACGGGAACCGCGAGGAGCGCGGCGGCCGCCCCGGCTCCGGCAACGCCGACGATTCCCCACCCTGCCGCCACGGCGGCGAGCATGCCCGCCGTCGAGGTCACCGCGACGCCGATGGAGATCGCGGCCGACAACTCCATCCGTTCAATTGCCTGCATCGCCGAACGCAGCGCGCCGGAAGCGGCTGCGGCTCCGGACATCAGCGCCAGCAGCGCAGCGGCCGCGATGCCGTTGCTTCGAAAGCCCAGGCTCAGTCCCGCTACCGCGGCTATCCCTATTGCCAGTAGCGTGGTCAACGTCGTCAGGACGAGCACGTCCCCGACTAGGGCGCCCAAGCGATGCGGTTCGCGCGCGGCCTCGCGAACGAGGTACTCCGTGCCGCCCAATTGGTGAACCACGCGCACGATTGCGACGAGGGATACGGCGGCGACGTACAGGCCGAAGTCCGCCGGTGCGACGTTTCGTGCCAGAACTACTTGAGCGATGAAGCCGCCGACGCCGCCGGCGGCGTAGGCGATGCCGACGACGATCAGGTTCTTGCGGATCAGCCCCGCGCGCGGGATGGCGGGGTGCTCGATCGTTGCCGGACTACGCACGACGTGCCTCGAAGTCGTCCACTCGCAGTCGCTCGGGATCGGCGTACATCGAGTACCGGAGTCCGACGCGGCCCACCAGGAGTTGGTCGCGCGATGTGTCTACGCCCGAGATAGCCCAATTCGTGGGCTCGGGGTCCGTCGCCGGCCAAACACGCGCGCGCAGCAGTACGCCGTCCAGTGACGTCAGGGTTTCGGCGCGCATGCGATAGGCGACACCCGGGCGCATGACGAAGGGCGCCGTGCCCGTCGCGATGTTCCGGAACTGACCCCCCTCGGCGCGGAAGATCGAAAGCGTTGCTCTCTGACCCCTTTCCGGGAACAACTGAAACGCGTAGTAACTGCGCGAGTTCGATACCCGCGACACGAGTTGCCAGTGGTTGGACTTGTTGGTGGACTCGGGTGCCTGCAACACAAACGTCGCAGACAACTCGACGTCCTGTCCGGTGCGCGGTCCTACGACCAGCAAGCCTTTGGCGAGTTCGTTGGTTTGCACGATGCCCGTGCCGTCTTCGACGGTGAGGCGCGGGACTTGTCCTGCCGTGTTCAGCAGCGCCCAACGGTCATCGCCGTCGCCGCCCCATCCGTCGGAGGAGTCCCGGGTGAACGAATCGTTAACCCGCAGCGGGACGGCCCCGTCGTAGGCGATCTCCGACGCGGATCCGGAGTCCAGCACGAGGGGGTTGGCGACCGCGCGACGAAACGCTGTGAGCGCCGCCCGAGAGGATGCGATGCGCCAGTCGCGGATCGAGGAATCCCGTTTGTCGTACCAGATGAGCGCACGTAGTTTCGGGTAGGCGTCGAGCACTCGAGCGAACGTTGTGCGAATCCACTCGGACTTGTTGCCGCCGCGCTCGGGAGCGCCGGTTTCCATCAGTGCGATCGGCTTGTCGTAGCGGCTCAGTAGTGCATAGCGGGCACCGATGACATGCTCGATTCCTTTCCAAACCGAAAGCGGACTCGCGCGGCCCCAGTTGAATCCGCTGATGCCCGTCCAGTCCACGTAGGAGTCGCCCGGCCAGAATCGGCGCACGTCGTTTGCGGTGGTGTCGGGGACCGAGACGTGATTGACGCTCCAGATCCAGGTGACGTTGGTAGCGCCGACTTCGCGAAAGATGTCGTGTATGTGACGCCAAGCGGCGACAAAGCCCTCGGCCGAGTTGCCGTTGACCGTGATTCCCCACGGGTACCAGAAGCCGTCCATTTCGTGGAACGGTCGCAGCATGACGGGGCCGCCGTAGGCTCGGACCTGGCGCGCGTACTTGCGCACGTATGAGTCGAAGGCCCCGGCGGCGATGCGCGAGAGCCGGTACGCGGGCTGTTCGACGACCAAGTCGCCGAACTTGGAAGGCGGTCGCCAGGGTTCCCACGACACGACCGGTACGATGCCGCGTCCATCCAGCCAGGCTGCCTCTTGCGCGGGGAAGTCCGGCCTCTCGTCCCACTCCTGGTACCACATCAGCAGCGCCGGGGCGCTGCCGACTTCGTTCTCGAGTCCGGTGACCAGGCTGTGCCGGTAGGGCGCTCCGGCCCGATAGGCGCCCCAGTACAAGGTTCCTCCTGCGGGCGCGCGCACCCGACCGGCGCGAATACGCGCTGAGGCCGCGGGTCGGCCCGGTCCCGGCGGTTCGTCGGCGGCCGGGGCCGCGCCTGCCGCACGCTCCAGCGCGCGCGAGGTGCTGAGGGTATGTCCGAGCAAGCCGCCGCCGGCGACCGCCACGACGACCGCCATCACTCCGGCAGCGCGCCGGATGATTGTCGACATGCTCCCAGTGTCCGGCGCTACCCCGGGCGGAATCTATGCGATATCTGGCCCATCTTGAAGACGGAAACCGTGTTCTGCCTGAATCGGGCGTAGGCTTGTTGCGATGAGCGTCGACGAGTCGTCGATCGCGGGGCATCGAGTGCTCCCGCATACCGCCGACGTCATGATCGAGGCGTGGGGGCTCACCAGGGTGTCGTGCATGGAGGAGGCTGTTCGCGGACTCGTCGAGGCGTTTGCCGATGTCTCCGACGTCTCGGCGACGGAGCCGCTGCCGGTTTCGATCGACCCCGGACAGGACGACGAGATGTTCGTCGCCCTTCTCGAGGAAGCCGTCTACATCGTGGACGTCTTCGGTTCGGTTCCGGTCGGCGTGACCGTCGAGGAGACCGAGATGGGTGGACTCGCCGGGTTCTTCGACGTTGCTCCGGCCGCGCGCGTACGCGTCGTCGGGGCTGTGCCCAAAGCCGTTTCACGCTCGGGTCTCGCGGTTGCTTGCGACGCCGACGGCTGGAAGTGCCGCGCGACGATCGACGTGTAAGGCGAGTCAGCCTTTGACGACACCCAGGGGACGTAGTCGCGCGACGCGCGCGCACAGCCCCGCGCGCTCGCACGTCGCGACGACTTCGTCCACGTCCTTGTAGGCGAAGGGCGCTTCTTCGGCCAACTCGCGCAGCGATGACGCGCGCACTCGAATGCCGGCGGCCTCCAGCTCGTCGCGCAGGTCGGCACCATGCACCCGTCGCTTGGCGGCGTGACGGCTCATCGCGCGTCCGGCTCCGTGGCATGTGGAGTAGAAGGCACCGCCGCCGGCAACGCCGGCGAGCACGTAGGAAGCAGTTCCCATCGAGCCCGGGATCAGCACCGGCTGGCCGGTTGCGGCGAACTCCCGGGGCAGGTCGGAATGCCCGGGAGGCAGCGCGCGTGTCGCGCCCTTTCGGTGCACGCACAGCAGCCGGGGTCCGAGATCGGTGTCGTGGGTTTCGAGCTTGGCGAGATTGTGCGAGACGTCGTAGAGCAACCGCAGCGCGCGTGATCCCGCCGTTTTCGCGAAGGCGTCGCGCGCGGCCTCGGAGAGCAACTGGCGGTTCGCGCGTCCGTAGTTGGCCGCCGCGGCCATCGCGCCGAGGTACGCGAGCCCTTCCGGCGAGCGCACCGGCGCGCACGCGAGTTGTTTGTCGGGCACGGTAATGCCATAGCGGGACATCGCCCCGACCATGACTCGGACGTGGTCCGAGCAGATCTGGTGACCGAGTCCGCGCGATCCGCAGTGGATCATCACGCACACACGTCCGGGCGTCAGGCCGAAGACCTCTGCCGCGCGCGCGTCGTAGATTTCGTCTACGCGCTGCACCTCCACGAAGTGGTTCCCGGATCCGAGGCTGCCGACTTGGCCCAGCCCACGTTCGCGCGCGCGTTTTCCGACCGCGTCGGGGTCGGCGTCGGCAACGGCGCCGCCGTCCTCGCACCGCTCGAGGTCGCCGGGTTCTCCGAACCCCTGTTCCACCGCGTATCGAGATCCGCCCAGCAAGATTCGCGTGAGTTCGGCATCGTCGCGGAGGTTCCAGACGCCGCCTTGGCCGAGCCCCCTTGGGATTGCGGCGTCGAGTGCGTCCATAAGTGCGGGCATTACCGGAGCGATCTCGTGCGCGTCGATCTCGGACACCAGTAACCTGACGCCGCACGAGATGTCGAAGCCGACGCCCCCGGGTGAGACGACGCCGCCCGCTTCGACGTCGGTCGCCGCCACGCCTCCGATCGGAAAGCCGTACCCCCAGTGCACGTCGGGCATCGCATATGAGGCGCCGACGATCCCCGGCAGCGTCGCGACGTTGGCCACTTGCGTCAGCGACTCATCGGCGGCGACGTCCGGCATCAGGGCGCGCGACGCGAACACGATTCCGGGAACTCGCATCGGGCCTCGTTGCTCGATGCGCCATCGCACCGGCGTTTCCTCGACGAGTTCAAGACGGCCGGGGGAGTGGCCGGGTTTTGCCGGCGCGCGCGCGGCTTCGTCGAGCAATGCGATCACTTCCTCGTCGGAGGTTTGGGTGAAGTCGTCATACCACGTCCCGATTGCGACGAGATGTTCCGGTGTCTCAAGTGCGACGACGAGGTCTACCTCGCCCGCCAGCGCGCGCACTGCGGCGGGCGCCGCGACCGGAACTGCCAGCACGATCTTTCCGGCCCGGCGTTCTCGCAGGACGCGCACCGCGGCGGTTGCAGTTGCCCCGGTGGCCAGGCCGTCGTCGGTGAGGATGATCGTGCGTCCTTCCACGGGTTCCGGCGCGCGCACCTCGCGGAAACGGGCGACGCGCCGTTCAACCTCGCGCAACTCAAGGTCGAGAAGGCGTTCGATTTCGGAGGCCGCGACGCCCAGTTGAGCGACGACCGCCTGATTGAACACGGTGACGCCGCCTTCTCCGACTGCGCCGACGGCGAGTTCAGGTTGTGAAGGGGCGCCCAGCTTTCGCACGACGATCACGTCGAGTGGCGCGCGCAACGCCATCGCGATCTCGAATCCGATCGGAACTCCTCCGCGAGGAAGCGCCAGAATGAGTGGGCGTTTCAGGGTCAGCTCACGCAGCCGTTCCGCAAGCCGCGCGCCGGCGTCGCGACGATCCTTGAACGGCATACCCGCCTCTTCCTTCGTCTTTCCGTCGAGCGACAGTGCCCTACGCGGCCGGGGAGAACCGCAACATTGCGCCGATCGAGGTTCCCGGCAGCCCGTTCGCCGGCGACACGTGCCTCACCTTCCCTCCTTCTCGCAGGGTTGCCTCGGCGACCTCGTCAATGATGTCGGGCGTCGCCCGCGTCGCCGCGCCGCACATCTCGCAGCGGTCGCCCCACAACCCGAGCCACCGGCATCTCTCGCAGACCGTCCCCGGAGCGGTGAACTGCGACTCGACGAGCAACAGATTGATCGCCTTTGCGTTTGCCGCCTGCAGCGTGCCGGCCAACCCCATGGCCGCATGTCCGCCGGAATCCGCAGTGGCGCTCAAGCGCGCGCAGAGGTCTCGCTGCCGGTGCGCCTCGAAGTCGTCTTGCAGGCGCCGGCACGCCGCATGCACCGTCGCCGGGGTCATCGTCCCGGGATCAACGACGAACGTGCCGGCGATGGCTTCGCGCAGCGGGACCGGCAGGAACGGGACGAGCGCGTCGGAGGCTTCCCGGTGTCCGCCGATCATCAGCAGCTCAAGGTCGCTGCTCGCGAACAGATCTGTGATGGCCTTCGCAGTCTCGCGGTAGTGGCGGTGCGACAGCTCTTGCGCGCGCCGTTGTGTTCCGTATTCCGCCAGTCCATACCACCCGGCGTAGTTGTTCTTGCGTTGGACTTCTTCCTCGACGATGCCTCGCTCTTCGATTGAGTCCATGAATGACTCGTACAGCCACGAGCGCCGCTGATCGACGACCACGACACAGCAGTAATGGAACTCATCGAGCATCGCATCGAGCGGTCGCAAATACGGAGCAGCGTTGGCGATCGCGACGTCCCAGCCGGTGCGCGGCAGGCTCAGGTAGTCGAAGAACCCTGCGCCGCTGGAGGCGAACATCGCGACGCCGTGGCCCAGGTCGGCCTCGATGCGTTTCTCGGAGCCAAGGATCGCCTCAACGTCGTCGCGCAGTGAGTTCGCGAAGGCACGTTGGACGTTGGGGGCTTCGATCAGCGCGCGCACGGGTTTGAGCATGTCCTTCAGACGCGGCCGAATCGACCGCAACTCGCGGATGTCGGGGTTGAGGTTGATGTACACCGACACGACCGGGGAACCGTTCCCCTCGAACTTGCGCAGGCGATCAACGGTGTGGCGGCTGAGCATTGCCCCCTCCTTTGGTCGTCGACTCCGTGAGCAGCTAGGCCGTGCGTCCGTGTTGGCCGGCGCGCGCGGCGGGCTTGCGGCCGACCGAGGGACGCGTGGATCCGGCCGACAGTCCGATGTGCAGTCGTGACTCGACGGCGGATACGCCCGAGATCGAGGTGACGGCTTCGGTGATCGCACGCTCCTCGTCGGCGTTGCCGATAGCGCCGTGGAGCACCGCCTTGTGGTCGAACACCGTGACGTGCACTCGCGGGATGTCGAGCCGCTTCTCGATGGGACCGAGCGTGGAGCGGATACGGTCGGCAAGGATGTCGTCGCCCACGTCCGGCGCGGGGTGCTTCCCGCTGACGCGGTACTCGATTCCGCGGAGTCGCCCCACGGCGTGTCGCCCGGACCGCCGCGCTCGATTCACCGCCGAGCGGGCACTTCGGTGCGCGCTGGTTCCAGGTTTGAGCAGAACCCGGGCGATGATCCCGGCCGCTGTGAGCGCGCCTGCGGCTAGTGCCGCAAAACGCGCGCGCTGCGTTCGGGGGGATGAAGATGGTTCGCTCCCGGGCGTAGGCGACCCGGAATCGGGTGTCGGTCTGCGGCGCGCCATGATGCCTCGCCTCCCTCTGTTCGCGACCCCACCATTGTGCGCCTCGACCACAAGGTCCCGCTACGCCGGACCCGGGCTTAGCGTACCTGTGCCATGGTCGCGTGCCGGGGGTGCGCCCGATCCGTCCGGAAGATCCTTCCCGGTGCGAAAGGGCAAGACCGAAATCCTCCGCACACGCAACAGACCGAGACGGGACCGGTTGCCTCTCAAGTGCAAGGCCCTTACACTCAGAGGCACCCGGAGGTGAACATGGCGACGGAAACGGTTGGGTTTGCGATCGAGGAGGGGGACCGCCCCCGGCTCGACCATCTGGTCGGCCGATTCGGCGGCGGGAACCGCAGTCAGTTTCTACGGGTGGCGATGTCCTACATGGAGGCGGCGGACCGCGCCGAACGCCTCCGGGCTCTCCAGGCATATGGTGCGGAGAAATCGGCCGCGCGCGCCCTCTCGGTTTCCGACATCGAAGCCGTCGTCAACCGAGTCCTCAACAAGCCGGCGAAGAAGTCGAAGAAGTGATCGCCGGCGCGCCGGCGCCGAAGGCCGTCGTCTTCGACGTCAATGTCTTTGTCGGAGCCGTCGTCGGGGGGAACTCCCCGTTCCGGTCGTGGCCGAGTCCGCCGCCTGTTTCCGGCAACCCGTTCGCGGACTGCGTCGGCATCGCCAACGACGCGCGCGAGTTCTCCCTGTGGCTCAGTGAGCACATCCTCTTCAACGTCGTACGCGTCCTGTGCGCTCCGAACGGGTTTGGGTGGGACCTCGAACGCGCCGAGGAGTATGCCGAGATCCTGGTGGAGATCGCGGATGCCTCAGGCGGAGGTGTTGTCGATCCGGAGGTCGGGGTCTCCGACTGCCCGGATCACGAGGACAACCGGATCCTGGAAGCGGCGCTCGCCGTCGGAGCGGATCTGATCGTGTCCGAAGACGCGGACCTTACTGAGATGTCCCCCTGGAGGGGAATCCCGGTTATTCGCCCGCACGAGTTCGCGTCCAGGGCCGACGCCGCGCGCCGCGCGGTGCGCAGGCCCGGCGAGCGTCGTCGTCGTTCGTAGACGTCGTCTTCGCGCGACCCGATGCCCTGCCGAGTGGAGCTACTTCTTCTTGGCTTTCCCTGCACCTTCGAGGAAGACCGAGCGCAACAGATCTCGGCGCTCGAGCAACTCGCGCGCGGGACCGCTGAACCGCACCTCGCCCTTCTCCATGAAGTACGCGCGATCGGCGAGCGTGAGGGCGATGTTCACCGATTGTTCGACGAGCACGATCGTGACGCCCGCCGCGCTCATCCGGCGCACGGCCTCCAGCAATTCCGCTACGACCGTGGGCGCCAGCCCGAGGGACAACTCGTCGATCAGCAACAGCTTCGGCTCCAGCATGAACGACTGCGCCAGGGTGAGCATCTGGCGTTCGCCACCCGAGAGCGATCCCGCTTTCTGCGTCAGGCGCTCCGCGAGGCGGGGGAAGAGCGTGTAGATCTCCTCGAGTCGCTGCGCGACTTTGCGTTTGTCGCGGCGAATCATGAAGCTGCCCATCTTGAGGTTGTCCTCGACGGTCAGGCCGGGGAAGATCCCTCGCCCGCCGGGCACCTGCAGAATGCCGCGCGCCACGGTTCGCTCGGGAGGCTCGCCGACGATGGGCTCGCCTTCGAACCACACGTTCCCGCCGTCGGGTTCCACCACACCCGAAATCGCATTGAGCGTCGTCGACTTCCCGGCTCCGTTGGTCCCCAGAAGCGCGACGACTTCACCGCGCCGGATCTCGATGTCGACGCCGAACAGCACCTGAACGCCGCTGTAGGAGACGGTCAAGCCGCGCGTTTCGAGCAGGATGGGCCCTTGGCCGACGGCCGCCTCGCGCGCGCGCGCCGCGACCTCGGGGTTCAGCCGAGCCACGTCGTTGTCGAGATAGCGCGCCGCCTTGAAGAAATAGAAGATGCCGTAGATGAAGATCGGTGCCATCGCCCCGATCCCCAGTCGCTTGTTCGCATCGCCGAGCGCAAAGCCGACCAACGCGAAGGCGGTTCCCCCGAGCGCTACCAAGCCGCTGAGCGCGATGGCCGTCGAGCGCATCTCCGGCGGGGCGACGATCGCAGTGATCGAGAACAAGCCCGGTGTGACGAAAGCGATCACGCACAGCACGACCCAGATCAGAGCGATCTCGAGCGGAAGACGAGGCGCTAGAGCCATCCCAAGCAGAGCGGTACCCGCGACCAGGCCGGCCTTGCCAAGCAAGCGCAAGCCTTCGCTCGGACGGATGTTGATCTTCTCTTGAACGATCTTGGTGCCGATCAGGGTGGCGATCGCCGAGATGGCGGTCCCGGTCCCCAGAAGCAAACCTCGCAGGCCTACCTTGACGCCGAAGTCCTCTTCGAGGAAAAACGGAATGAGCACGCTGACGCCGAGCATCGAGCCACTCGCGAACGCAAGGCCGATCCATTGGTAGCGCAGGGAGCGGATCGCCCAGAGCCGGCGGATGGTCGGACGGAACGGCGGCGGCTTTGGCGCCTCGACCACTTCGAAGCGGCCGCGCTCGGGCTCGGCCAATCGCGTGGCCATGATGATGGCGATGACCGTCGGGATCGTCAGGACGAAGAAGGCAGCGCGCCAGCCCCAGAACTGCGCAACCAAGCCGGCGAGGACGGCCCCGATCGACGCGCCGAGCGGGTTGGCGAGGGAGTGAATGCCGAAGGCCTTGGTCCGTGTGTGCGGAGAGTAGAACTCGGCGATAAGGCTGCCGTGCACCGGTTCGTTCACTCGGCGCCCGAAGCCCGAGACGACGCGGGCCGCCACCAGCGCCGTCAGCGCGGGAGCGAGCCCCGTCGCGAGTGACGCGAGTCCCCACGCGCTCGCGCTGGCGATCGCAAGAGGCATGCGCCGCCAGCGGTCGGATACATAGGAAACCGGGAGTGCGATCAGCGGCGCGAAGATCAGCACCAGCACGATGATCGACCCGAAGGCTCCGACGCCGACGCCGAATGACTTCGCGATTTCCGGTCCGAGGATGTCGAACGTGCGCGTGTCGAATTCGTCGACGGCGTTGAGGGCGAACAGCACGATGATCGGGAAGAGCGCCTGACCCTCGAAGTACGAGGATGCGAAGGAGAGTAGTCGTTTCGGTCCTCGGATAGCGCTCACGATTTCACCACCTGGGCGGTCGCCTCGATGCTTGAAACCGGAACGACTTTCGGTCTCGGGTCGATGCCGGTGACCGCGCGCGCAACCATGTCACGCAAGACGTACATCCCGCGCGCCAACCCGCCGGGAACGAAGTTCAACAGCAGGAGCAGCCCAAAGCCGGTTGTTAGAAGACTCACGTAGGAGGCGTACTGCCCTGCGAAGTACGGAAGGAGCCGGAAGTACATTGCCCCCACGATCGCGCCGGGGATCGAGCCGAGTCCGCCGATCACGACCGCTGCGACAATCGTCAGTGAGCGTACCGGCGGAAACACCGTGCCGTCTGCGTGCTCGATACCGAGGGACCACAAGTAACCGGCGGCTGCGGCAATCGCCCCCGAGAGCGCGAACGCCGTCAACTTAGCGCGCACGATGCTGACGCCGAATGATGCGGCCTGCGCAGGGTTGTCTCGAGATGCAACGATGCTTCGCCACACGCGTGACCGCTGCAGCGCATACGTCAGCACGACCACCCCACTCAGGAATGTCACCGCGATCGCGTAGTACACGGGCTGGGTCATGTAGGCGGGTCGATGCAGGAACCCGCCTCCACTGAACCAGCTCTGGTCGAACAACCACGAAGCCGCGAACACGGCGAATCCCAAAGTTACCGCCGCCAGCGCCGAACCCTCGAGGCGAAGCGCTGGCAAGCCGATTGCGACCGCAACTGCCGCTCCTGCGATGGCCACCAAAACGAGCGTGACCCACAGGTTGACGTGGTGTATCTCCACCAGTCGCGACCCGAGCACCCCGCCGACTCCAGCGAAGGCCCAGTGCCCGAGCGACATCTGCCCGGCCCATCCGGTCAGCACGGTCATCGATACGGCGACCGCGGCCACCAGTAGCACCGATCCGAGGAAGAACGTCGATGAGGGTCCAATCAGGAACGGCAAAGCGATGACAGTGAACAACCCCGCCGTCGCGATGATCCGGCGAGTGAGTTGCCAATGGGCGTGCGCGGTGATCTCGACGGGGAGCGGGCGCAGCGGTTCACCGGCTTCCCAGGTCGAGGTGTCGGTTTCCCCCGCGCGTCCCGAACCGCGTCGCCGCACAAGCAACACAGTGAGCACGACGAGGAACAGGATGACATCGGTAAGTCCTGAGCGCTGCGTCGTGTAGAACAGGACGCGGTCGATGATCCCGATGCCGAGACCGGCCCAGAACGCCACCCCGACCGATTCCATTCGCCCAACCATCGCGGCGGCCAACCCGCGCATCAACGTCGTCAGTCCTACCGCCTCGGTGGCGGAGAAGCCGATGATCGGCGCGAGCAGGATCGCAGCGATCGCGGAGAGCAAACCGGCGATGACCCACGCGAGCGTTGACACCCGGCGAACCGGAATTCCCAGCAGGCGCGCGCGCTGAGCGTTCTCGGCTGCGGCCCGCAACGCGACGCCGTACGGAGACCAACGCAAGAACGCAAACAGTGCAAGGACGGCCAGCGGCCCAACGATTAGAACCAGCAGGTGACCCGGTCCGATGATGATGCGACCGATGTGCCACGCTTGGAAGTGGAACGGAAGCGGGAATTGCGAGCCCCCGCCTGCGAGGACCGATTGTCCCGCGGATGTCGTGGGCTTCGGGATGACCAAACGCAGCACGATGATGATTTGCGCGACACCGATTGTGGCGAGCATCAAGATCAGCCGCGGTCCGCCGAACAGCCGCCGTAACATCACTCGCTCGACCACAGCCGCGAGCACGCACGTCGCCAGCAAGCTCGTCCCCAGCGACGCCCAGTAGTTCCAATGTGCATTGGCCGACAGCGCGAACATCATGGAGACGGCGAACGCGCCGAGTTCGCCGTGCGCAAGGTTGATCACGCGGTTTGCCTTGTAGATCAAGACCAAACCGACGGCCAGGAGTGCGTTGGCCATGCCGATGACGGCGCCGGCTAGAACGATGTCCACGCGTACTCCTTAACGGCCTCGACGGTGGAACCGTTCCGGTGGGTCACTGTGCATTCTTGAAAGTGCCCTCGAGGTTCTCGCATCCACCGTCGTTCGCCTTGAACGTGCGGTAGTAGCAGGGGTACTTCGGGAAGGTGTACTTGTTCTGGGAAGAGTCATAGTCGGCGATGGTGTAGTAGCTGAAGCCGCGCGTCTTGAATGGACCCGAAGCTTTGCGGATGTTGAAGTCCATCGGCACGGTCGCGTCGTAGAAGAAGTCCCCCTGGATCTCGGACGCGCCGAGCATGAGCGTGTTGGCATTCAGCGTTCCGGTGAGCTTGATGGCGCGCCGCATCATCTCGGTGCCTGTGAGGAACTGTGCGCACACGATGTTGACTGCGGCCGAGGTGCTCAACCCGTCGTTCGGGTAGTACTTCTCGTAGATCTTCTTGCAGTTGCCTTCCTTCGGATGCTTGCCCGAAGGAACCCGGTATGACAACCCGATCGCGTTGTTCCACTCGGCCTTGTTCATCAGCGAGGAAATGGTGTCGTCGTCGATGCCGTAGGTGCGTGATGTAAAGGTCCACGTCGGCATCCACCCGTGCTGGAACGCGGCGTCGGTCATGAAGATCAATCCGATCGGGTTGCCGGCCATGAAGAACACCTGGTCGCATCCCTTGCTTTGCGCACTCGTGACGATGTCGTCGGACTGCTGCTGCGCCGTTGAGACGTCGTCCTTGAACACGTAGATGCGATCGCCGAACGAGAGTCCCTGCTTCGTCATCTGCTGCTTGAGGATCTTCTCGGAGGTGTCGAAGTCGCCCGCGGCGCCCTTCTCGATGCGGATCAGGCACGGCTTGTGTTCCGCGCTCTTGAGTTGATAGCGCGCGAAGGTTGCCCATGCTTCGTACGTTGGTTCCTCCGGTTCGAGCAACTGAAGACCGTTCGCGCCGTAGCGCGCCAGCGACGCCGGATCGTCGCGACCTCCGAATACGGGAAGGTGTCGCTGGATCAGATAGTCGGACTCGACGTGGAGTCCCGGCATCGCGAAGAAGACCTTGTCTTGCTCCAACATCTGCACGGCTGCCGCGACGTTCTTCTCGGGGCAGCCGGAGCCGCCGTCGTCGACGATGACCGGCTTGAACTCGAGGCCTTGGATCCCGCCGGTGGAGTTGATGTGCTTGGTGAATGCGGTGATTGCCTTCTTCGGATCGCCGGCGGCGTTTGCGTAGGCGGCGTTCAACGCCGCAGCATCGCCGCAGTCCGCCACGTTGTACGACATGCCTACCTTAACTTGCTTGTTCGTAATGCCTTGAGTGATCAGGCCGAAGTCGGGAACGCTCGATGCGGGGACCGACGGCTTCACGTCTTTGAAGCGGATGCCGCCCTTGTCTCCACCTGTCGGCGATACGATCCCCGATGGCGCCTTGGTGCCGGTGGCACCGGACGTGGGGCCGGTCGATGCGGTCCCGGTTCCGGTGGGAGCAGGGTTGGTTACGTTGGAGGGCGCGGCCAACGGGGATCCGCTCGGCTTGGAGCCGGTGGGACCCACCATCGAGAGGCCGACGATGAGCAGCAAGGCGTTTGCCGCCACCAGAACCCGGATGCCGGTTTGGCTCTCCAATGCGGAACGGATGTTCTTGTTCATCGGTGCCTCCAGCTAGCCCGTTGGCGGTGACGCCGGCGTTTCTGCGTCCCGATACCCTTCGTGCCGCGCGCCGTCGACCCTGGGTGCGACCGGACGGAGAATATGGCAATTATAGATACAAACCCGGCGCCTGGGCAAGATCACGAGCTCTCCGATCGCTTCTTGCGCGGAGCACGCTTTGGCTTGGGTGCGTCGGCCGCGGCATTGTCCGAGCGGTTGATCGCCGCCGGGTCCGCCCCCAGGTAAGAGCGGATTACCTCAGGATGATGTACGACGTCGTCGGGGTTGCCCACAGCGACGACTTGTCCCGTCTCTAGTGCATAGACGCGGTCGGCCAGCCCGAGCAACAAGGGCATATCGTGCTCGATCAGCACCATCGCACATCCGGTGGATTCCCTGATCCGCCGGAGGAGACCCCCAAGCGCCTCGGCCTCGCGTTGCGCGATACCGGACGACGGCTCGTCGAGCAGTACGACGATGGGGTTCTGCGCGATCACGCACGCGAGGTCGACGATGCGTCGCGTGCCGGTGGAAAGCTCGCGTACGAGTTTGTCGCGGTATGCGCTCAGGCTCATCGACTCGATCAGATCGAGCGCAAGGCGGGTGGAGGCTTGCTGCGAGCGCGTTGCTCCGCGCGCCAGGTCGCACGCGACCCGAAGAGCATCCAACACCGTCATCGTCGGGAAGAGCCGCGCGTCCTGGAAACTCCGTCCCAGGCCCGCCGCCGCGCGCCGGTGGGGTTGCACGCCCGTGAGCATGTTCCCGGCGACCCAAACGTCACCGTCGCACGCTAGGAATCCACTGAGGCAGTCGAACAAGGTCGTCTTGCCTGCGCCGTTCGGTCCGATGATTCCGACGATCTCGCCCGGCGCGACGTCCAGGTCCACGTCGTCCAACGCGCGCAGCCCGCCGAAGGAAACGCCGATTCCCCGCGCGGCGAGCGCGAGCGTGGGTGCGGCCTCACTTGTTTGGGTCATGGCAACGGTCTGGGAGGCAGTTCCGGTTCGGGGCGGGCTCACTGTCGGGGTCATCGTCAGTGTGTAGTAGCGGAACATGGCATGCGGAAGCAAATGCTTCCCGACCGAGCGGCGGGGGGACCGGAAGGGCAGAGGCGCGGGCTCATCTCTAATTGGGAGTGTATTAATACTTTCTAGGACGCGCCAGTGCCGCGGCCCGGCGTTTTGTTGGGAAGAGCGGTTCTACTGAAAGATCTGATTGCCGCTCCCGACCCTGCGCCGCGCGCCCCGACCCTGCGCCGCGCGCCCCGACCCTGCGCCGCGCGCCCCGACCTTGCGCCGTGCGCCCCGACCCTGCGCCGTGCGCCCCGACCCTGCGCCG
>JBAZZY010000031.1 GCA_041658565.1 Actinomycetota bacterium
TCGACCGACGACATCGAAGGCGCCACCGCGGTGCGCGCCGGCAGCACGTCGCCGATGCCCAGACCGTTGCCGAAGTGACGCATGAGCGCCGGTCCTTTGGTGGATGTGTTGATTCCCGTCGGGCCTCCGAAGAAGCACATCTGCGGGTTTGCGGTGATTCCGGTGTTCAGCCGGATCAGCGCGAAGTCTTTGGGGCTTTGCAGAACCGCGTAGACGAAACTGCCGATCACCCGGCCGGTGGAGTCCTTTGCCCATGGACCACCGGTCTTCCAAACCGACTCGCCTGCGTCTTGCTGGATCGGACCCTTGCCGAGGACGCAGTGTCCGGCGGTGCCGACGTAGACGCGGTTGTCGCTGTCGCGGAAGACGAAGTTCAGGGTGCAGTACCCGATTGGGGTCTCCACCAAAGCGCCGGGCCGGACGCCGGGGCAGGTGCCCGTGCCGACCGGCAACTTGCCTGCGGTCGGGACCGCGATCAGAGGGCAATCCGCCTTGCCTAACCGAAGCGACGGCGCGCGCGCGGCCTGAGCCGGAGTGACGAGCAGAACCACGCACGCGGCACCGAGCAGCGCGCGCGCGGCAGACCCGCGGCCGTTTCGCCTCACGCTTGTATCAACGCACCAGTCGGCCAAGCGTTTCGGTCCGGTAGGCTGGGGCTTCTGGAGGGCTACGGTAACTGGCAACCGGGCGGTCTTGAAAACCGCTGACGCGCTGAGAGGCGCTATGGGGGTTCGAGTCCCTCGCCCTCCGCTGGTGAGTTGTTTCTAACCCGCCGGGTCCACCTCGCAGCATTTGCGGCCTTTAGGCGTTGGATCCATGTGCCGATCATTTTCTGGGGGATTCAATGACCAGAGGCCAACATCTCGGACAGCTTGTGGCCCGCGCCCGCAGCGTGTTCTCGACCCGTCGCGTGACGGCGCTGTTGTGGGCCGCTGTGCTTGCTGCCGGTGCGATGGGTGGTTGGGGGTTCGTGCGCTCCCCGGAATCCGGCCGGCCGGCCGGCCCGCTCGGGAGCACGGGCGAATCCCAAGCCCCCGAAGCGCGCCCGACGTCATCCTCGCGCCCGAGTCGACCTCCGTCCCGGGATCGGCGGGGTGGTCCCGGAGAGACCGACCAAACATGGCCGTCCTCGTGGATTCACGACGCTCCCGGTTGTATCGACGGCACGGACAACCCGTGCGCTCACATGTACTTGCCGCCCGGTACCGGAATCGACGGCAACCGCTTCATCGCGACCACGTTTAGCATCGACGATCCCGAGCCGGTCATCGGGCAGATCGTGACCATCTCGGTCGAAGCCGCGGACCGGGATGACCCTTATTGCTGCGCCATCACGATGAGCGTCAAGCGCGATCCGGATCCCACCATCATCCAGTGCCAATCCGACCGTCCACCCCCGGGCCTCACCAGGACGGGCGGCCGGGTGGTGAAGAAGCTCCGGTGGAAGGTGCCCGCCGAGGGCCGGTGGGTCATGAACGTGCATGCGATCGGTCGCTGCGGTTCGCCGGGTGGCAGCGAGCAAACCGGCTGGTCGGCCTTCGAAGTCCGCCCGGCCCCAAGCCCTTCCCCTTCCCCAACCGGCTCGTCGCCGACGCCCTCACCAACGCCCACCGCTCCCGAGCCGTCGCCGTCTCCTTCCCCGACGGAGAGCACTCCCGACCAGACGCCGTCGCCTTTGATCTGATCGCGCGCGCCGGCCGGGTGAAGGGACTTATCCAGCCGAAGTTTCGGAGTCGTCGGCTGCCGGGGTCGCGGCCTGGCGCGCGCGACGCTACTTCGCGCACCAGCAACCGTCGCCGGCGCCACGCCGTTGACTGTGACGCGGCCGCCGGCAGCAGGAAGATCAGCGCGACGGGCAGAGCTACCTGGGGAGCAACCTGGAGTCAGGTCCGGACCGGCGCATTGTCTGAACCCGTGGTCGGAAGGATGAATCGAAGGAGCACGTAGGCGGTTCCCGCAATGAGGGCGCTGACCCACCGAGGGAACTCCGCTAACAGATCCAGTAGGCCATCGTCTTTCTTCGTCATCACGCCTCGTTCGTCTGACGCTCGCGATCAGCCGCGGCTTGCGAGGTGGGCCGGCGGCTGATCGCGGTGTTAGGAGGTGACTGCGCGGCTCCCAGCGGCAGGACCTCAAGTTCAACCTCAGCCGGCGTATCGATGATCCCAACGCGGTCCACCATCCCGTCGAACGGAAGGGCGAGTGTACTGAGCAACTCGACGGCCCGGGGAAACGCAGCGCCGGGCAGTTCGAGGGCAAGGCTGCAGTGCGGATTCCACGAATCCGGCAGATGGTAGGCAACTGGCCCGCTACCGACAGCGGCGAGCAACTCATGGACGCCGAGGTGAATCTGACGGAGGCGCTTGGACTGGGTCACGCCCAAGAAGAGGGTGGGGGGTTTGTTCAAGAAAGCGCCGAGTCCCGAGAACACGACCGGGAATGGCTCCAGGGCGGAGAGCCGCGCACGAAGCGTGGCCGTGAACTCCCGGCGGTCGATGGCGTCATAGACCGCCAACGTTACGTGTGGGCGGTAAGGGCCGTCGTGCAGGGTCCGTGCGAGCCCCGCCTCAGCGAGCGTCCACCAGATGTCACGGACCCTGGATTCCGTTTGCATGTCGAACCACGCGGAAACCGCGATCGCCATGTTCTCCCCGTCCTCGTCGCCCAACGGTTGAGCCCACCTGCGCGGCGCTGCCGCGTCAGGTGCAGCGATTAGTTAGCCCGCGCCATACTCCTGCCACGTATACGCCATGTTCTGAAACGACTTAGCGCGGCTCATGGCGGGGAAACGTCCGACGACAGGGACAATCTTCTTCCTGAGAGCGAACGCAACGCCCAGGTCAAAGATCGACCCCATGCTTTCGCCGTCCCAGATGATGTGAACTTCGTCGGCTAGTTCGATCGCCCGCCGATTTGTCTTGCAAATCTCAAGCCCTGTCGGGTCATCTTGCGGGGTGTCTCTGGCCGGATAATAGACCGAGTGTCCAGCCAGTTCCAACGATGCGACCTCTGCCAGGATTCCGTCCACAGTTTCCTGAGATGCGTTTCTCACAGGACAAATCATAAAGATGTTCATTCTGGCTTCACCTTCTGCCCGACGAAGCGGGCTAACTTCTGTTTCTGCGGACCTGAAAAAGTCCGTCGGTTGGTCCCGACCGAGCGTGCAGCCTGCTGCATCTGGGCGAGGAACCCTCTGCGACCAGCAAGATCATTCCATCCATCGCTTTGACTCCCCGGGCTTTGGCGGCCCGCCTGGCCAGCATAGTCCTCAGTCCCCCGGACTCCGTTCGGCAGAGGCGTGCCGTTTCCTTGTCCGGGCCGCGCGGATTCCCATGGGCAATCCAGTCGGGGACTGATGCCGTGAGGGCTTGGCCCGACGTGTGGGCGTTGCCGCGCACCTACGAGTTCCGCAACAGTTGGTAGATGATTAGGAGTCGCCCCCCTTCCTGGTGTCGCCGGTTGGCTGGGGTCGCACGGAGAAGCCACAACGTCGTCTACGAGACCGCGCTTTACCTGATGGACCTCGCGAAGAGAGAGCTTCTCTTGCAGCGCAAGATCGGAAAAGCCTTTGTGGCCTTCCCCGTGCCGGACCTCGCAGGCCGTCTTCGAGGGGGCTGATCCCTGTGCCGTCGAGCGGTGGGACTGCGCAGGCATTTGCCCCGAACGGGCTATAGACCGCACGAACCGATCGACCTAGGCTCGCAAGCATGGAAACCGGACGGGAAGTCTTCCAGTGGTTGTCGGCGGCGGCTTTTATTGGGCTCGCGTTGACGACCTTTTCTTTGTGGCGGCGGCAGCGTGAGCGCGCCGAGGCGCACCTCGCTTGGGCAATGGCCTTGTTTGGGGCCGCGATTCTTGCCGGGGTGATCGTGGCTCGTGTTTACCCATCCAGTGCCGCGCGGCTCTTTCCTCCCCAAGCCGCGCGGATCATCACGCCGGTCTTGGTGGTCCTTGGACTCTATGCGTTCTTGCTGTTCCTCTCGGACTTCATTCGCTTCCCGGCGTGGGCGCGCGCCTTGGCCGTCGCCGGAACGGTAGTGATGGCTGCGTTGTCGGCGATTGAGCGACCCGACATCGCATTGGTGAACGGCCAGATCACTTCGGTGGACGTCAACAACCCGATGGATTTCGTTTTCTTCGTCAAGGCGCTGTACATCTACCTGGCGATCGGTTTCGGGGTTCTCGCGGTTTCGTTCGGCGTTTATGCTGTACGCGTTTCGCAGCCGGCGCGCGCCCGGATGCTGACAACGTCGGCGGGATTCCTGGTGCTGTTCGTCGCGTCTGGGATCGTGCCGCGCGTGCTGATCGGTCGGCCGAGCAGCAGCGTGATTCTCTGGATCATTCTGCTCAACCAAGCCTTCGTGTTCGCATCTGCACCGCTGCTGTACTTCGGGTTCACGCCGCCGCAGGTGTTGAAACGCCGCGCCGGTCGTCGCGGGGCTGTGCGGCACGCGGCGTAAGCGCGCCGCACAGCGTCAGTCCCAGGCTGCGTTTCCGACTTCGAACGTCAGCACCTCGGGGCGCACGTAGTCCTGTGGGTCAGAGATGAACCGAAGTGCGGGTCGACTATCGGCAGGGATCTTGGCAAGTTCGGCCTCGAGGGCCGGCCTGTAGTTCTCGCCTCGCGAGGTAACCGGCGGCGCCCAGTTGTCGTGGTGCTCGGGAACCAGCAGCTTGGGCTCAAGCGCTTCGGTATACATGCGCGGGTCGCGCAGGCCGTTGGTGAACTGGTCGAACCCCATGATCGCCGAGAGTTCAACGTCGGTCGGGGGGAGCGCGCGCAGCGTGTTGAAAACCTCAGGGGCGTCCTCTTTCAGCGGGCCGGTTGAGTCGTGCCAGGTGAGCGAGAAGTTGCCGATGCGGAATTGATACAACAGCGACCCGCCTTCCGGATCCGGCAGGTGCGAGAGCGTGTGGAGCGAGTCCGCGGGCGACGGCGGGTGATTGAGGACTGCACCTGGATCCGTCGGGGGCAGGAGCGGAGCGTGCGGGTCGGTGGTGTCGGCCGGTTTCGCGCCGGAGTGAACGTGACGCACCACCGTGATGTCGACGTCCGGCCCGAGCGTCGAGATCTCGGCCATGTCTCCGGGGCTGGACGTCGCGATCTCTTCACAGCGCACTGGATGCTCGGTGAAGCTTCTCGCGGCTGCGCAGTGTTCCGGCGTCCCGACGATGACCGGATCGGAGGCCTCGATGATCAAGCCTGCGTCGGCGAGGTGATCGAAATGTGAGTGGCCGACGAAGATTGCTTCAGGGCTTAGCGCCGCCAGCTCTTGCGGCGAGATGGGAACGTAGCCGGAATATTCGCCCTTTGGTATCCATGCGTCGAGGAGGACAACGTGTCCGCCGATCGCCATCGCGAAGTTGCTCACGCCGAACCAGGACAGGATGACGCGGTCTGAGCGTACGTTGCCGGTCGCATCGACGTTCTCGATTCCGAAGATGCGCGCGCGCGCCACGACGAGCGGATCACCGGAGTCGGCCGCGGCAATCCCGGTTGCGACCAATGAAAGCGTGAGCGCCGCAGCGGGAATTGCGCGGCGGCGGGACGTTGATTGCCGGGGGTGGCGTCTGAAAGACATGGGGCGACTCCCTTGGGTGACCGACGTGCTCTCGTGCCGGTTGAGTTCGCCGGGCGGGGGCGGATCCCTTCCGCGGTCGCTTGTTGCGTTGCCGCCCGGGTAGCATGCAGCGGAGTCGGTGGGGAGTGGATCGCGCGTGAAGGTCTCTTTGTTCGCAACGTGCATGGTGGACGCGCTGGCGCCCGAGGTCGGCGTCGCGTCGGTTCGACTGTTGCGCGCGGTCGGGTGTCACGTGACGGTGCCGCGCGCGCAGACCTGTTGCGGTCAACCGGCGTGGAACGCGGGGTTTGCGGCGCAAGCGGCGGAGGTGGCGCGCGCGAGTTTGGATGCGTTGGACGCGTCCAGTGCCGACGCGGTGGTCGTTCCGGCGGGATCCTGCGCAACGATGATGCGGACGTACTGGCCGCAGATGTTCGAGGAGGCCGGGGATTCGTCGGCGGCTGCGCGCGCGCGCGACCTCGCCGCGCGAACCTTCGAACTGACCGAGTTCCTTGTGACCCGAGAGTTGCCGGCGTTCGTGCTCGCCGAACCGGTGAAGGTCGCGTATCACCACTCGTGCCACATGCAGCGCGAGTTGGGCGTGAAGGCTCAGCCCGAGGCGTTGCTCAGACGCGTGGACGGGTGCGACGTCGTGCACTGGCCGGCGGCGGAGCGGTGCTGCGGTTTCGGTGGAACCTTCGCGGTGAAGATGCCGGAGATCTCGGTGGCGATGGCCGACGACAAACTCGCGTCGCTGGAGGGAATCGCCGACGTGGTTGTCGGAGCCGACGGGTCGTGCTTGTTGCACATGCGCAGCCGAGCGATGCGCGAAGGCCGCGGGGTCAAGGTGCGTCACATCGCGGAGTTTCTTGCGGGAGCGTTGCCGTCATGAGCGGTGCTTTGACTTCCGACAAGACGCTGCGCGCGCGCGCCACCACCGCGATCGCCGACGACCGCCTGCGCGTCGCGCTGCGCGGAGCCACTGATCGATTCACTCTCGGTCGCGCGATCGGGCTTGCCGGCTTGGAAGATGCCCAGGGGCTTCGCCGCGCCGCGCGCGCCGTGCGCGCCGAGATCCTCGCGAACCTGCCGGCAGTGTTGGAGCAACTTGCCGACAACGTCGTCGCAAACGGCGGCACCGTTTGTTGGGCGGCGACCGCGGAGGAAGCGACGGCGTACGTCGAGGCCGTCGCTGCACGCCACGACGCACGAACGATAGTGAAGTCCAAGTCGATGGTGACTGAAGAAATCAAGTTGAATGAGGTCCTGGAATCGGCGGGGCGCAAGGTCGTCGAGACCGACCTCGGTGAGTGGATCATCCAACTGGCGGGGCAGACACCGAGCCACATCATCGCTCCGGCGTTGCACTTGGACCGTCACCAAGTCGCAGAGATCCTCGGCCAAGTCGCCGATGGCGAGGAGATGCAGACCGACCCGGAGTGGCTCGCGGCTTTCGCGCGCCGCAAACTCCGCGAGGAGTTCCTCCGTGCGGACATGGGGATCTCGGGAGCGAACTTCGGCGTCGCTGAAACCGGTTCGGTGGCATTGGTCACCAACGAGGGCAACGGCCGCATGGCGACGTCGCTGCCGCGTGTGCACGTCGCGATCATGGGGATGGAGCGCGTGGTTGCCACGACCGCGCAACTGGATCTGATGCTTGCTCTGTTGGGTCGTTCGGCGAGCGGGCAACCGCTGACTTCGTACACGAGCATCATCACCGGGCCGCGGCGCGAGGGCGAGGCCGACGGTCCCGACGAGTTCCACTTGGTGATCTTGGACAACGGTCGTTCGAGGATCCTGGGCACGGAGTTCCATGAGATCCTCGCCTGCATCCGCTGCGGCGCTTGCCTGGGTGCGTGCCCGGTGTACCGGCAGATCGGCGGCCACGCCTACGGGTCGGTGTACGCCGGACCGGTCGGCGCGGTCCTTACGCCGCTGCTGTTCCCGGACGAGCAGACACGGGAACTCCCGAACGCGTCGTCGTTGTGCGGTGCGTGCATGGATGCCTGTCCCGTCGGGATTCCGCTTCAAGACCTGTTGCTGGCGCATCGCCGGCGCAACGCGGCGGATGCGGATGCTTCGACCCGACGGGGTTGGAATGCGTGGGCGCGCGCCTGGAGTCGTCCCGCGTTGTTCCGCGCGACGACCGCGTTGCCCACGTTCGGCCGACGGTTCACCAAGTTGGCGGCGCGTCTCCCAGGCGTGTCGCGCTGGGCGGCCGGCCGGGAGATCCCCGAGCCGCCGCAGCGAACGTTCCATCAGATGTGGGAGCGCGGCGATGTCTGAGTTCGGAAACCGCGCCGAGTTTCTCGGACGCTTGCGCGTGGCGTTGTCGGGTGGAGTGCCGGAGAACCCGGCGCATCCGCTGCCGCCGCTTGGCGGCCCGGTCCCCGAGATCCGTTTTACGTCTTTGGATCCGACCGACCTGCGTGCCGCGTTCGTCGGTGCGGCCCAGTACGTTGCCGCGCGCCCCACGCGGATGCCGGCGCTGACGGCCGAGTTCCTCGCCGCGTTCATCGAGGAAGAGAAAGTGCGGACGGCGGTTGTGTCTCGTGAGCCTGAGGCGCGCGCGGCCGGAGCGATCCTTGCCGAGCTCGGGGTCGCGGTTTCCGACTACTCACGTGAAGCGGCACTGGAAGCCGACCTCGGGGTTACGAGCGCGGTGTTCGGCGTCGCGGCTACCGGGTCGGTCGTGCAGGACTCCTCGGCAACCGGAGGGCGCGCGGTCAGCCTGCTGCCCCGCGTGCATCTGTGCGTGCTTCCGGCGGAGCGTCTGGTGGCGACTCCCGGCGACGTGTTGCGCTCTCTGGGCGCGCGCGCCCTTCCCTCGAATCTCGTCTTCATCACCGGTCCGAGTCGCTCCGGCGACATCGAGCAGATCATCACCATGGGCGTACACGGACCCACCTCGGTACACATCGCTCTGATCGAGGGCTGAGCGTCGTTTGTCGCGCGCGCGCCGCGTGTGTTCCAATCCAGCACGTCGCTTGAGGAGAGGGAGCACACGATGGACTTTGCGTTCACCCCGAAGGTCGAAGAGTTGCGCGCCAAGTTGCTTTCGTTCATGGACGAGAAGGTCTATCCGGCCGAGCCCGTCTACATGGAACAGGTTCTGGCGTCCGGTAATCCGCATTTCCATCCTCCGATCATGGAAGAACTGAAGAAGGAGGCGCGCGCGCGCGGCCTTTGGAACTTGTTCTTGCCCGAAGAGCGTTGGGGCGCCGGACTCACCAACACTGAGTACGCGCCGCTTGCCGAGATCACCGGTCGCAGTCACATCGCTCCTGAGGCGATCAACTGCGCCGCGCCCGACACCGGGAACATGGAGATCCTGGTCGAGTTCGGAACACCGGAGCAGCAGAAGCAGTGGCTCGAGCCGCTGCTCGAAGGGGAGATCCGGTCGTGCTTTTCGATGACCGAGCCCGACGTCGCGAGTTCGGACGCGCGCAACATTCGCACCAGCATCGCGCGCGACGGGGACCACTACGTGATCAACGGCCGCAAGTGGTGGTCGAGCGGCGCGGCCGACGACCGCTGCAAGATTTCGATCGTGATGGGCATTACCAATCCTGATGCCGACACCTACCGTCAGCAGAGCATGATCCTGGTACCGCTGGACACGCCCGGCGTGAAGATCGTTCGCTCAACGCCGGTATTCGGATTCAACACCGGCCACGGACACGCGGAGATCGTTTACGAAGACGTGCGCGTTCCCGCGGAGAACATGCTCGGCGAAGAAGGTGACGGATTCCACATTGCGCAGGCGCGGCTCGGACCGGGGCGCATTCATCACTGCATGCGCGCGATCGGAATGGCTGAGCGAGCGTTCGACTTGATGTGCGCGCGCGCGCTCACTCGCGTCGCCTTCGGCAAGGAACTCGCACGCCAGGGAGTCGTGCAGCAGGCGATTGCCGAATCGCGCATGGAGATCGAACAGGCGCGATTGCTGACGCTCAAGGCCGCGTGGCTGATGGACACCGTCGGCAAGAAGGGCGCGCGCATTGAGATCTCGGCGATCAAGGTCGTCGCGCCCAACGTTGCGCTGCGCGTGATCGACCGCGCGATTCAGATCCACGGCGGCGCCGGCGTTTCCAACGACTTCCCACTTGCTTCGATGTGGGCCGCCGCGCGCACCTTGCGCATCGCCGACGGTCCCGACGAAGTGCACGAGATGGTCATCGCGCGCCGGGAACTGAAGCGCTACATCGACGCCTTCGCGGCCGCGGCGAAGTAGAGATCCTGTGAGCGGCGAGCCGGGCAACATCGCCGAGTTGGTCGATCCGGCGGGTTTGGCGGCGTTCCTTGCCGAGCGCGCGCCGGAGTTCCCCGGCGAGTTCACGCTGGAGCGACTCGGTGAGGGCCAGTCGTGTCTGACGTTCCTGGTTCGCGGCGATGGGTGGGATGTCGTTCTGCGCCGGCCGCCGCGCGGGGATCTGCCGCCGACCGCGTTCGACGTGACTCGGGAGTTCCGCGTTATGTCGGCGCTGGCGCGCGCGGGTGCGCCGGTGCCCGTCCCCGAGCCCGTCGTGCTCTGCGAGGACAAGGCCGTGATAGGCGCGCCGTTCTACCTGATGCGCAAACTCAACGGGCATGTAGTGCGTACCGAGATTCCCGAGCCGTTGTCTTCACTGCGGGATCGCGCGCGCATGGGCGAGCAGCTCGTAGAGACGCTCGTGGCGCTCCACGCGGTGGACTGGCGCGCGGCGGGACTCGAAGGGTTCGGCAAACCCGACGGATACCTCCAGCGGCAGTTACGGCGCATGTACCAACTCTGGGAACTGGCGAAGTTCCGCGACCAGCCCGACATCACCGAGGTCGGCGAGTGGCTCGGGGCCAACGTGCCGAAGGCGCGCCCAGTGACCATCGTTCACGGCGACTACAAGCTCGACAACGTGATCTTTGCTCCGGAGTCACCGGTGAAGCTGATCGGCGTTGTTGACTGGGAGATGTCAACGATCGGCGATCCGCTGGCCGACCTTGGGTGGATGCTCTACTTCTGGCTTGATCCCGGGGATTCGGCGCTTGGGCTCAAGGTCACGTCGGTGACGAACCTTGAGGGGTTCCCGCGTCGGACGGACTTGTTGGCCCACTACGCGAAGGCCACGGGTGCACCGGTCGAGGACGTGCTGTGGTACGTGGCGCTCGCCGGCTGGAAGATCGCCATCATCATGGAGGGGTCTTTCCGCCGGTTCCTCGGCGGCGTCGGCGATCATCCGACGTTCGCCCAACTCGAGAAGGTCGTGCCGGCGCTGGCCGCGCGCTCGGCCCAGGCAATGCGCGGTGAGTTCGGGACCTAGCAGGAAGATCCGGCGCGCGCGCGGCGTTACCGATGGTGGGCCACACGCCAAAGGAGAGTTCATGGAACACGCGTTCGCGATCGATACCGCTATGTCCTACGAAGATGCCGTCCCGAAGGTCAAGGAAGCCCTCAAAGCGCAAGGGTTCGGGATCCTCACCGAGATCGACATCAGCGCGACGATGAAGGAGAAGCTTGGCGAAGAAGTCGAGCCATACGTCATCCTCGGCGCCTGCAATCCATCTCTGGCCTACCGTGCGCTTGAAGCCGACCGGCAGATCGGGCTGCTGCTTCCGTGCACGGTCGTTGTGCGCGCGCGCGGCGGCGGAATCCGGATCGAGGCGCTGGATCCAAACATCATGGCGACCTTCGCCGGCGAGTCCGATCTCAAGAGCGTTGCGTCCGAGGCGTCGGAGCGCATCCGCGCCGCACTGGATTCTCTCGCGAGTTAGGTCGGACGGCCGTCACGCATGGCGCTTCTTCGCCCGGGCGGGGACGGACTCCGCGGTCGGCAACGTGACCGTGAAGACTGATCCGCCGCCTGTTCCCGGGTCCACCCGGATATGGCCACCCTCTGCTTCGACGTAGCGCCGGGCGAGCAGGAGCCCCAGACCCGTCCCGGCCGTGCGCCGTTCGCCGGACCCGCGGTAGTAGGGATCAAAGATCCGCTCACGGTCGGAGTCTGGAATCCCGGGTCCGCGGTCTGCGACGGTGACGTCGACGTGATCGGGGTGCGGGCGCGCGCGCACCTCAATGGAAGCTCCCGGCGGAGAGAACTTGGCCGCGTTGGTCAAAAGGTTCCCCAGGACGCGACGTAGCGCAAATGCATCGACGCGGGCCTTGGTGTTCGCATCGATGTCGATGACGACGGAGTGGTCCGCCAGCGCCGGCGCGAGTGTCTGCACGAGTGCTTCGACGGTCGGCCGGAGACGCTCGTTCGAGGCCTGTGGAACCCAGGCTCCCTCTTCGATGCGCGACAACTCAAGTATGCGCGCGACAAGTTGCTCCATCTCCGAAGTGTTCGACGTGATGCGCTCGAGGAAGAACCTGCCGGCGGGACCGTCGATGTCGTCCCACCGCGCAATCAGAGTCTGCGCGAATCCGTTGATCGCCGTCAGCGAAGTTCTCAGCTCGTGCGACAGTTCCGACACCTGCATTCGTGTCTGGTGAGTGAGTTGCGAGCGCAGTTCACGCGTTGATGTGTTGACAAGCAAGACCATCGCGCAGAGCACAACGCCGAAGAAGACGAGTGCTTGTGGATCGAGGTGGGATGCTCCGGCGCGCGTGTTCGCCATTGACGTCAGGCCGATTGCTCCGATCGCCGTCGCTGAGCTGACTTCCGTCCCTGTGCTCGATGCTGCGTATGTGACGATCAGCGCGTAGCCGAAGAGGGCCGTGAGGTGGGTTTCAGGAACGCAGTAGTCAATCGCGAAGACGACGCCGAGGTCTCCCAAGATCGTCAGTGCCCGGTACGTCGGCGCGAGCTTGTACCGTCCGAGCGCGGCGGTGGCAAGAGCATATGGGAGCAAGACGATTCCCACGATGCGCAGGAATGTCCCCTGATGTGGAAATATGCTCGAAAACGCCAAGCCCGCCGCAACCGAGAGAACGCCGAACATGGGGCGCAGCCACAAGGCGAGTGTGGAGACATGCGCGAGAGGTCCGTCCGGATAGCTCGGCGGGAAGGCATGATCAACGAGCCGCGAGATGTGGCTCGTTGAAGCTGTTTTGAATGGCGTGTCCATGGCGAGAGCCGACGGGCCGAACTCCCCTGACGGTACGGCAGGCGGGCGTCGTAGGCATGAGGCAAACGCCTCCAATTCCCGGCTTTCGGACCCGAGGGCCTTCTTCCGAGGGCATTAGGACTAGCCCCATGGAATGCCTTCGTTTCGTCGCGGCCGGGATGTTTTGGGACACGGGTAAGAGGGCCTGCCGGCCGTCACGCATGGCGCTTCTTTGCACGGGCGGGGACCGATTCCGCGGTCGGCAATGTGACCGTGAAGACTGATCCGCCGCCTGTTCCCGGGTCCACCCGGATACGGCCACCCTCGGATTCGACGTAGCGCCGTGCGAGCAGGAGTCCCAAACCCGTGCCGACGGTGCGGCGCTCGCCGGACCCGCGGTAGTAGGGATTGAAGATCCGCTCACGGTCGGAGTCCGGGATTCCGGGTCCGCGATCGGTGACGGTGATCTCGACGTCGTCGCCATGCGGGCGCGCCCGTACATCGATTGGCGCTCCCGCGGGAGAGAACTTGGCCGCGTTCGTCAATAGATTGCCCAGGACGCGACGGAGCGCAAACGGATCGACGCGGACGCTGAGGTCCGCGTCGATGTCGATGGTGAGGGAGTGATCCGTCAGTGTCGGCGCGAGTGTCTGCGCGAGTGTCTCGACGGCCGGCCGGAGACGTTCATTCGCTCCCTTAGGGGCCCAGGCGCCCTCTTCAATGCGCGACAACTCGAGCATGCGCGCGACGAGTTGCTCCATCTCCGAGGTGTTCGACGTGATGCGCTCGAGGAAGACCCTGCCCGTGGGGTAGTCGACGTCGTTCCACCTTTCGATCAAAGTTCGAGTGAACCCGTCGATTGCCGTCAGCGAAGTCCTCAGCTCGTGCGACAGCGTCGACACCTGCACCCGCGCCTGGTGGGTGAGTTGTGTTCGCAACTCACGCGTGGACGCCTGAACGATCAAGACAGTTGTGCCGAGCACGACGCCGAAGCAGGACATCGCATAGGGGTCGACTCTGAACGTTCCGGCGCGCGCGTTCGTTGCAACCGCCATGCCTACTGCCACGATCGCCACCGCGGAACTGACCCCCGCTCCCGTGCTCGATGCCGCGTAGGTAACGATCAGCGCGTAGGCGAAGAGAGTTGTGAAGTGGGTCTCGGGAACGGAGTAGTCGAACGCGAAGACGACGCCGAGGTCTCCTGCGAGCGTCAGCGCCCTGTACACCGGAGTGAGTTTGTACCGTCCGAGAGCGGTGGTGGCGAGAGCGTATGGGAGCAAGACGATCAAGATGACGCCCAGGAATGCTTGTCGATGCGGGAAGACGTCGGGAAACGCCAATGCCACTGCGATCACGAGGGAGCAGAACGCGGGGCGCAGCCACACGGCTAGGGAGGACAGGTGCGCGAGAGGTCCGTCCGGATAGCTCGGCGGGAATGCGCGCTCAACGAGTCGCGACACGCGGCTCGTTGGATCGATTTCGGGTGACGTATCCATGGCGAGATCGGTCGAGTATCTCTCCCAATGTTAGGGGTGATAGATGCCGCGGGCATGGGGCAGGCGTCTCACGTTGCGGGCATTCGGCCGCGACATTCGGACTAGTCTTATGGAGTGCCCTGGTTTCGCCATGGCCGGAAGCGCCCGAGAAAGCGGGCAAGCCGGTGATCTCTCAGGAGAACAGCGAGATGATTTTGTAGCTAAGGAATGCGACGGATCCCGCGGCTGGAATCGTGATGATCCATGCCCACACGATGCGTCCGGCGACGCCCCAGCGGACTGCCGAAAGGCGCTGCGTCGAACCTACTCCGACGATCGAGCCCGTGATCGTGTGGGTTGTGGAAACCGGGATCCCCAGGTGTGTTGCGAAGAAGAGGGATGTTGCGGCGGCAGTTTCGGCGGAGAATCCGCCGACGGGCTTGAGCTTGGTGATCTTGCTTCCCAGCGTCTTGACGATCCGCCAGCCGCCCGAGAGCGTTCCGAGCGCGATCGCCGCGTGCGCCGCCAGCACGATCCACAACTCCACCGGCAAGCTGCCGTCCGGACGAAGATCCATGTAGCCGGCGCCGACCAGGAGAGCGGCGATGATCCCCATCGTCTTCTGAGCGTCGTTTCCACCGTGGCCGAGCGAGTACGCCGCCGCCGATACGAGCTGCAGCTTGCGGAACCATCCGTCGACCTTGCCGGGGTTCGATCGGCGGAAGATCCACAGCATCGCCAGCATGATGATGAAACCGAGAACAAACCCGAAGATCGGACTCACGACGATGAACAACGCCGTCTTTTCGATTGTCTCGGCGTTCAACACGTGGAAGCCGGCCTTTGCGACGGCCGATCCCGCGAACCCGCCGATCAACGCGTGCGACGATGACGTCGGAAGTCCGAGCCGCCACGTCGTCAGGTTCCAGAAGATTGCGCCGAGTAGCGCCGCGAAGATCACCGCAGGCGACACGACATCAGGGAAGCGGCCGATATCTACCGTCTTTCCGACGGTGTTGGCTACCTTGGTCCCGAAGACCATGAATGCGATGAAGTTGAACGAGGCCGCCCAGATGACCGCCATGCGCGGCGTGAGCACGCGCGTCGACACGACCGTGGCGATCGAGTTCGCAGCGTCGTGGAACCCGTTGGAGTAGTCGAAGAAGAGTGCGACCGCGATGATGAATACAACGGAAGCTAGCAGCATGAGCGGTGCGAAATGGTCGGGCTACGCATGCTTCAGGACGATCGACTCGAGGATGTTGGCAACCTTCTCAGCTGCGTCGACCGCCGCCTCGGTGTGTTCGTAGATCTCTTTCCATTTCAACACTTCAATGGCCCCGGTGTCTCCCTTGAACAGCTCCGCAACCGCGCGCCGGTAGACCTGATCGCCTTCGTTCTCGATGGAGTTGATCTCCACCCAATACCGTTCGAGGTCCTTGAACTTCCGCAGGTTTCGAACTCCGTCCGAAACCGCCTCGCAGATGCGAACCAGGATGAGGGCCTGCTCGCGGACCAGCATTGTGGGCTTCTCGATGCCGTGGAGGATGAACATGTCCGCCGCGGCCTCGATGAAGTCCATGATGTCGTCCAGGCCGGTCGCCAGCGCGTGGATGTCTTCCCGGTCCAGCGGCGTGACGAACGTTGTGTTCAGGTTGCGGATGATCTCGTGAGTGAGTTCGTCCCCGCGGTGCTCGCGCTCGCGGATGCGCTTGGCGGATGTGCGAGGGTCGTCGTAGTTGTCGAGCATGCCCAGGTAGAGCTTGGCTCCTTCGACCGCGTTTTCCGCGCTCTTATTGAACAGATCGAAGAAGGCTGGTTCCTGAGGGAAAAGGCGAAGTCTCATCTTTTTCTGGTCTCCATGTCTGCGGGGATTCTAGCCGCGCGCCCGGAGGCGTCCAAACCAGCGATCGGCGCTCAGGACCCCCCCACCGCTTGTTCGATCTCGGTGCCGCACGCTGCGTCCGGTAGAATGCCCCCGCATCACCGGGAGGCGTCGCCTAGTCAGGTCTATGGCGCGGGATTGCTAATCCCGTTGGGGGTTAGCCCCCTCGAGCGTTCGAATCGCTCCGCCTCCGCGGATACGAGCCGGGGCCCCGCATCTTCTGGGTGCAGGGCCCCGGCTTCGTCGTTCCGGCGGGCTATGAGACGATCAGCGCCGTGACCATCCCATGCATCCCGTGTTCGGATTCGGCGTGGGGAAGGATGTGACAGTGGAATGCCCACTTCCCTGTTAGAGAAGTGGTCAACTCCACGTCCCAGGTCTCCCCGGGAGCAACTGCCTGTGTGTCGGCCAGGTATGGAGACTCCAGCGGCCGTCCGTCCTTGGCGACGACCTTGAAGTGGATGCCGTGAAGGTGCATCGGGTGCATCAACTGGCCGGCGTTGATGAGGCGGATACGGACACGCTGTCCCAGTTTGGATGTGATGGGCGACGTGGCGGGGAAGCTCTTGCCGTTCAGCAGGAATCCCAAGTCCCCGTCCGACATCATGATCGTCTCGTCGACGTCCACGGTCTTCTTCGGCTCATCGACGATCATCGCGCCAAACAGACCGCGTCCGACTTGGAACGTGGCGTTGTGATGCGAGTGATACATGTAGGTTCCCGGGGGATCGGCGACCGTGAACTCGTAATTGAACGACTCGTCGGGCTTCACCGGCGGCTGCGTGAGATAGGGGACCCCGTCCATCGCGTTGGGCAACTCGATGCCGTGCATATGGATCGTGGTCGACTCCGGCAGTTCGTTGTGCAGCACGACGCGGATCTTGTCGCCCGTCTTCACGTGGATTTGTGGCCCGGGGATCTGGCCGTTGTAGCCGTATCCGTCGATGAACTCGCCGGGTGAAACCTCCCATCGGACGGCTTTAGGAGTGATGTCGAAGATCTTGCGGCCGTTCTGGATGCGGGGTTTCAGGACCTGGTTGCCCATGACTCCGGTCTTGGCGGGGAAGGCATTCACTCCGGCTTCGTGGGCGGCATCTACCTCGTCGGATGTCATCGAGGATGCGGCCGCAGCGACGCCCGATCCCACTAGCAGCGACGTTTCCATGCCCGCCTCGCGGTGGCCGGGGAGGCTGCAGAAGAGCTTGTACCGGCCCGCGGGGAGCGCGGGCACAGCAAGCTTGCCGGACAGGCCGGGGCCGATCTCGGGCGTCGCGTAAGTCTTCCCGTTGGCAACCAGGGACAGTACGTGGGCGGCGCTGCCGGCGTTCTTTATGTTGAACTGCAGCGGGCGGTTCGCGGGCGCGGTGGCCGGAGCCGCGACTTTGAACTCCGACAGGGTGACGCTGAGCGTCACCGGTTTGCTCGCTGAAGTACAGGCCGTTCCGGCCAGCAACAGGGTCGCTACGGCGACGGTCAGGGCCGACCGAACGGGTGACCGGCGGAGAACTCCTCCGAGCATTGGACCTCCTGGGAGAGCCGATGTGTTGCCGAATCCACGTCCCCGGTGGATTCGGCAGATCGCGGGGTGCGTCTCCTTGTTAACCAACGGGCGCGCGCCCCGTATTCCGGAGGGTGGTTTGCCTAGGCCGACCGGGACCCTGCGTCCGTCTGCAGCCCGGTGGCGCGCGCCGGGCTGCAGGGCCGTACGCCCCTCGGGGCAGGGGCAGAACGGTGCGCGAAAGGGTTGATAGACTTACCGACCCTGAGCGCCCGTAGCTCAAGTGGATAGAGTGTCTGACTACGGATCAGAAGGTTGGAGGTTCGAGTCCTCCCGGGCGCACCGAGTCCCTCCGGAGTGACACCTGCCGCGCGCAGATTCAGGCAATCACCTCGATGCGCCCCCGATAACTGGCCCATGCCAGTGTCCCGGCGTATTGATGTTGCGGATGGGGGCGCTACACGACCGAAAAGGCATACACGGAGGCCTCGATCATCGGGTCGCCCGCGTCGCCATGCGTCAGCACGGGGTGTTCACGCGCGCCCAAGCGATCCAATCCGATGCGACGCGGGGGGCGATCAAGTGGCGACTGACGGCCGGTCGATGGGAGCGCCTATATCCCAGCGTGTACAGGATTGCGGGAACGCCGACGTCCTGGCGGCAGCGGGCAATCGCCGCATGCCTGTACTTCGGTCCGGACGCGGTGCTCTCGCATCGCGCTGCGGCCGGGATTCAAGGCCTGCAGGGATTCAAGCCGGAGAAGCCTGAGGTGACCGTGCCGAGGAACCGCAATCGCATTCGCTCCCACCATGTCGAGATCCACGGGACCCAAGATCCGATCCCGGGGGAAGACATCGGAAGGATCGACGGGATTCCCGTGACGAAGCCCGCCCGCACGTTGCTGGACCTGGCTACGGTCGTGCCTGAAGAGGTCCTGGAGGCGGCTCTCGACGACGCCGTGCGTCGACGGTTCGTCTCTGTGTCGTTCCTGGACCGGTGGTTGGACGATCCCCGGCGGAGGCGCCTCCGCGGGGCACCGGCACTGCGGCGACTTGTCGATGTGCGGGCGACGGTCGGAGTGACCGAAAGCCCGCTGGAGACGCAGGTGCTGAGACTCCTGAGGAAGGCGGGATTGCCCGTCCCGATGCTCCAGTATGTAGTGCGGGATGGCCGCCGGTTCGTCGCGCGCCTTGACTTCGCTTATCCCGACGAGCATGTGGCGATCGAAGCGGATGGTTTTCGATACCACGACGGCAGGCGCCAGTTCGACGACGAGCGCGCGCGCGGGAACGAGATCCAATCTATTGGTTGGCACGTGCTTCGCGTCACGTCGAGGCACTTGGAGCAAGACCCGGAAGGTGTTGCCGGATGGGTCCGGCGCGCGCTCAATGGTGAGCGGCAGTCACTCGAACGAGCCGGATGCGCTCGTCGCTTCCCTACTCGTCCTCTTTGACCGCGCGCTCGATATCGGCGACGTAGGGGGCCAAATCCGCAGGCAGTTGCCCCGGGTCCGTTACCGCGACCGTGGCTGCGCGCGTTCGCATCAGGCGTCCGGCGGCAACGGCACCGCCGGCGATGAACACCACGGGCAGGATCCACAGCCACCAGTTGATTCCCTTGCGGGGCGTGGCCGAAAGAATCCGGTCCCCGAACTCATCTTCAACTGACTTCACGATCGCTTCCTTGGTCCAGCCGGCGTCGACGCGTTCGCGGATGATGGTCTTGAGTTGTTCGGAAGGGCCGCTGGTGCAGGCCTCCAGGGATTCCCCGGGACAGGTGACGCTCTTGAACTGTCGCACCACCTCGAAGTAGGTGGTGCGCGGCGTGGCTGACGTGGTTTCAGGAGCGGTTTGGGCCACGGCGAAGGGAGTCAGGGTCAGGAGCAAGAGGGCCGCGAGGACAACGATCGCGCCGGAGCGGCGAAGCAGTGATTTCGAGGGGTAGTTCATCCCCAACACGCTAGCCGACTGCACGCTGAATCGCGCGCTCCGAGCGGAACACGCGGTCGGCGAGTGCGAGCGTTGCCACCACGTAGATCAGGGAAGTGATCGTCGTGATGGTTCCTGCCCCGGCAACCGCCGTTCCTTCCATGCCGAACCTGGCTAAGAGCAAGGGTCCGATGATCGGGATCGCGTAAATCGGAGCCGCCACCGCGGAGCCGCTCGTGTTCCCAAGCAGGATCAGGGGCAAGATCGCGAGTCCGATCAACGGCGCCATGAATACGCTCGCTTGTTGCGCGGAACGAGCCGCGAGTCCAATGAGGATCTCGACGGCCGACATCACGGCAACCACGCAGGCAATCGCGAGGGCCGCCATGGCGGCGCCCCCCGCCGGCAACTCGATCGCGGATCCGACGGCCGTTCCCGCGCCACTCAGCGCGAACGCCCCGAGCGCTCCGCCGAGGGTCAATGCGCCGGCCAGAAGCCCCATCGACAACGTCACGATCCACTTGGCCGCGGCGATCTCGCGCCGCCGCAGCGGCGTCGCGAGTAGCGCCTCTACGGTCCGTCGGTCTTTCTCGCCCGCCGTGATGTCACCGGCGATTCCGGTCATAAGGCCGAGAACTTGGCTCACTACGATCAGCGGCAGGAGCGCGCCGAGCATCGATCCCGCTCGTTCGCGGGAAGTCGTGACGTCGACGTTGCTGACGACGATGGGACGGCCGGCATCCTTGGGAAGTCCCGCGCGCTGAAGCCGGCGTTGCAAGGCTAGTTCGGAGTATGTGTTCAGCGCAGAGGCCAGGTGCGCGCGCGCCAGCTCGCTCTTCACCGAGCGTTCTCCGACCATGATGCTCACGCGCGCCGGCAATTCCTTGGCCATGTGGTCGTCGAATGCAACATCGATGAGCAGCGCGACGGGGAATTCGCCATCGCGGAGTTTCGTCGTCACGTCGCCGGTTTCCACCACGCTGAAGCGCTGGGTGCGCAGGAATGCAATGAGTTCGGGCGAGCCTTTGCTCCCCTCGACGCCCAGCGAGTGCACGGCGGTTGCCTGGTCGGCGATCTGGTTGGCCAGCTCATCCCGCACGATCATGAACAGAATCACGAAGAGCAACGGCGAGATCATCAAGAAGACGATCGTCTTGCGCTCGCGCAGAATCTCGCGGAAGTGGCGTCCGGATACGCGCCCGACCAGATGCCAGCGGATCAAAGCTGTGCTCCGATTGGAGGTTCGGCGTTCATCAAGTGCACGAGCGCGGTGCGCAGGTCGAGGGATTCCGTGTCGCGCACGATTTCTTGTGGCGTTCCGTCGGCGACGATGCGCCCGTGGACGATAACCACAATCCCCGCGCACAACCGAGCCGCTTCTTCGGCCACGTGAGTGGACAACAGCACAGTCTTGGCAGACAGCGCTTCACTGGTCAGTACGCCCTCGAGTGCGCTCGCCGCCACCAGATCCAGACCCGACGTCGGTTCGTCCAGCAGCAGCACCGGCGGGTCGTGCACGAGCGCGCGCGCAACGGCGACCTTCTGGCGGTTCCCCTTGGACAGCGTTCCCGCGCGCCGGTCGAGGAACTCCTCGAAACCGAGTGTTTCCGCCAACTCATCCACGCGTCGGGCGACGCGCGCGGCAGGCAAGTCGTACAGGGATCCGAAGAACCGCAACTGCTCGCGCGGCGTCATCTTGTCGTACAGGCCGGTCTCTTCGGTCAACAGACCGATCGAACGCCGGACGTCCTCGGCGGAGTCGGCCACGTCGTATCCGGCGACGGTTGCGCTACCTGCGGACGGCCGGAGCAAGGTCGCCAAGATCCGCATCGTCGTCGTCTTTCCGGCGCCGTTGGATCCGAGGAAACCGGTGATCCGGCCCGGCGGGGCTGTGAACGACACCCCGGCGACGGCGACAACTTCGCGGAATGTCTTCGCCAGATCCAGGACCGTAATCATGACCTAAGCCTGTCACAAAAGGGTTCTTCGAACGAAACCAACATGAAGACTGCTCCGTTGGGGGTGGTTGAGTAGTCTGAAATAGCTATGGACTCTTCTTCCTGCGCAGCCGACCCACGAACTGTAGGGCAAGTGCCCCAACGGTACACGTGCTGGCGACCGTACGAAGGAGAGTCTGCAATGAGGAAGACGGGAACCTTGTCCCGAGTGGCGGGTCGTTTTGGCGGCAACAGCCTCACGCGGAAGATTCTGATGTCGGTCGGCGTGCTCGGTGCCGCGGCAAGTATTGCGGGACTGGGCACGTTCGCCTCGTTCACGAGCACTTCGTCGGCGTCCCAGACCGTCGCATCGGGATCCGTAACGATTGCGCTCGGCGCGACCGGCGCGGCGACCAACCGATTGACCGTGAACGCAACCGGAATCGTCCCGGGCGACACGATGCAGCGAAGCTTCAACATTGCGAACTCCGGCTCGCAGAACTTGGCGTCGGTTACTCTCACGTCGAGCGCGACGACGAGTTCCGCGCTCGACACCGACGCCACCGACGGACTGCAGATGGTTATTGACCGGTGTTCGGTCGCGTGGACGGAGTCCGGAACAACTCCTGCATTCACGTACACGTGTGGCGGTACGACTTCATCGGTGATCGCATCGCGCGCCGTTATCGGCAGCGCCGTTTCGATGTCCAACCTCACGGTGACGACCGCGGGCAACACCGACTACTTGCGCCTTACGTTGACTTTGCCGAGTACGGCGGGGAACACGCTTCAAAGCCTGACCTCGACGATTCAGTACTCCTTCACCGGCACGCAGCGCGCGGCCACCAACAAGTAGCCGGCCGGCAGCCATGACGGAGGCCGCGGCGTCAGCCGCGGCCTCCACCTAGGCGGGAGATATGAAACGAATCGCGAAGCTCTTGGGGATCACAACCAGAGCCGCCGTCCGGACATTGATCGTCGCCAGTGTCGTGCTCCTGCTGGCGATCGGGATCGGTCCGCGCAGCGGTCGCTACCGGACACTCACCGTGCTGTCGGACAGCATGCGGCCGATCATGCCGGTGGGATCGGTGATCGTCGTTACGCCGGTGCCGGTCACATCGCTGCGGGTGGGCGACGTCATCACCTACGAGGCGCCCTTGGACGATCACCGCGTCGTCACCCATCGCGTGATCGATTTGCGCCGGCAAGACGGCGGCATCGTGGTGCGAACGAAGGGGGACGCTAGTTCCGAGGTCGATCCGTGGCGCGCGCGCATCGACACGCCGGAGGTTTGGCGGATGCGGGCTGTGGTCCCGCGTCTGGGATGGGGGATCCACGCGCTGCGGGCGCCGTCGGTGCGCCGGGCGGCGCTGTTCGTGCTCCCCGTGATTGCCGCGTTGCTGTGGCTCGTGCAGATCTGGGGAGCCTCGCCGCCTCGCAGGGAACCGAGAGTGATCTGAACCGTGCCAAGGAGACGAGCCCGTGAGCCCGCCGCGCGCGCGCGGCGGCTTACCTACGTCGTCCTGGCCGGGGTCATGGTGTGGGGACACTTGGATGCCACAGCGCTCGGCACCTTCAACTCCGCGCCGTCGCCTCCGTCGATGACGGTTGCCAGCGCGACTCTGGAGTCCGCAAGCAGCCTGTCCGCGGCGAACCAGAACTGCGTCGTCGCGACTTCTACGGAGGTGAGACTCACGTGGACGGCAACTTCGTCGACGTGGGCCGACGGCTACGAGATCTTCCGGTCCCTGATCAGCGGTGGTCCTTACACTTCGAAGGGAACCGTGAGCGGGCAGTCGACCGTGACGTGGACCGACACGACGCCGTTGTTCTCGACCACGTACTACTACGTCGTCAAGGCGACGAAGAACAACTGGCGGAGTGCGAACTCGAACCAGGCTTCGATCACGACGCCCACGCTGCTGTGCGCGTGAGCCCCGCGCGGTAGCATCGAGCGATGCGACTTCGCGTCTTGTGCCCCCTGTTGCTGACTGCTGCGTTCGCGACGCCGGTGCTTGCCGCGACATCGGTTCCCAAGATCGCGGTTCAGATCGTGTCGGCGACCAGCGTCGGCGAGGTCACGGTTCGTCTCACGAACGCCGGCGAGACGCCGTCCGGGAAATTCAGTTTGGAGATGACGGCCGTTCGCCGGGACAAGGAAGTCGCACGCGCGGAGTTCTCGCAGGCCTCGCTGGACGCTCACGAGTCGCGCGTCGTGCCCTGGGACTTGAAGTTGCCCGACGGAACCTATGTCGTGCGTGCGCGCGCCCTTGTGGGTACGACGCTGCTCGAGGAAGAGATCGCGGCCATGCGCGTCGGTAAGCCGCCATCGAACAGTGCGCCGGGGATCGGGCGCGGCGTCGCGGTCGTCGTGGCGGTGATGCTGGCGGCGGTCTCGGGCATCATCCTGCTATACGCGCGCCGCCGCCGTCTTACTCGAACTGCAAGGCGCTGACGACTTCCAGCCGGGCGGCGCGCCGCCCGGGCGCGACCGCGGCCACAACGGCCATGATTACCCCGAAGACGCCGACGACCGGTATCCATCCCGAAGGGTAGACGTAGGCGATGTCGAACGAGAACGCGTCTGCCACGCCGCGTACGGCGAGCAGGGACATAACCAGTCCCAGCGGCAGCGACAACACGAACGCGACGAGCCCCAGCGTGGCCGACTCAACGAGCACCATCCGCCAGATCTGACTTCGCGTCGCGCCGATCGCTCGCAGCACGCCGATCTCGCGGTATCTCTGCAGCACCGACATCGCAAGGGTGTTCGCCAGGCCGAGCAGACCCACGATCGCGGCGACCCCCAGGATTGCGTAGAAGATGTTGAAGAACCGGCCGAACTGCTCCTTGGCGTCCTGCTTGGTTTCGGCCGCAGTGTCCACCGCCACGTTGTAACGCGCGGCGAGCGTGCGATCGATCTGCGCTCGGACGGCCTCGAGGTTCGCTTCCGGAGCGAGGTTGGCGAGGTAGGAGTTGGGATCGCCGGCGTTGAAGTAGCGTCGACCGTCGGCGATCCCGACGGTGATGGCGGGGATGCCGCCGATCGTCAGGTATGTGCCGGCGACACGGAACTCCTTCACGCCCTGAGTGGTTTGCAGGTGCACGGAACTTCCGACGTGCAGGCCTCCCTCCTGGACGCCGTAGACGCCGGAACTCGGAGCAAGGATTGATCCGCCGCGCTCCAGCGCTTCGCGCGCGCCGCGTTCGGTACCTTCGGCGAGAGAGAACCCGGCGACGTCGAAGTAGGTGCGTGGATCCAGAATGCGCGCGAATCCATCGGCCGGCTTGCCGGTGTCGGGATCGACGAACTGGACCTGAGCAAACCGGATCGGCGTGAAGTCGCCGATTCCCTTGATGCCGTCGAGGTCTTTCTCAAACGAAGGTGCGAGCGTTCCCGTCGGCCGGTCTCCGGTCGGATGCAAGAACAGGTCGGCGCCGAACTGGCGGTCGATGGCTTCCTGCATTGCGCGGTCCATCGTCGTGTACAGGCCGCCGATCGAGAAGATCATCGCCATGACCACCATGATCAGTGCGAGCGTGTACGCCGAACGGCTGCGTTCTTTGACCAGGTGCAGCACCGCGACATCGCCGACGCCGCGCGCGATCCGGTTGGTCAAGCGTCCGAGGACGCGCGCCAGCGGACGCAGCAGCAGCGGGGTGAGCAGCACCGCGCCGAGCAGCAGCAGCGGACTGCCGGCCGGACCCGCTCCGCCGCCGGTGAGTCCGATGCCGACTCCCGCCGCCGTCGCGAGCAAGCCGAAGATCCAGGCGCGCGACAAGTGCGTTTCCGCGGCGTAGTTGCCGCGCATCGCTACGACCGGGCTCAGGTGCCCTGCGCGCCTTGCCGGAACGAGCGACGACACCAGAGTCGTTAGGATGCCGACGATCACGGCCGTCACGAGAGTGCTTCTTGTCACCGTGAGGCCGGGCAGATCGATGCGGAACAGATTTGAGACGAGCGCGACGAGTCCCTTTGCAAGCGCAAGTCCCAGCACCAGGCCGCCGGCCGTCGAGACCGTGCCGAGCACAAGCGCTTCCACGATGACCACGCGGCGGATTTGTCCGCGCGTCGCGCCGAGCGCGCGCATCGTGCCGTATACGCGTACGCGCTCGATCACGGCCATCGACAGAGTGAGGTAGATCAAGAACGCGCCGACGAACAGCACGATCCCGGCGAAGAACGTGAACACCGCGCCGAGGATGTCTAGGAAGTCGCGGAATCCTTGCGCGACTGTGGAGGCGTTCTCGAAGCGGATTTCCGAACCCGCGCTCTCGCCGTTGGTCTCGATCCACTTCTCGACGTCGATGCCGTCGTCCAGGGCCAGGCGCGCGCCCGACACCACCGGACCGGCGTCCATCAGTGCGCGCGCCGTTGCGAGCGAAGTGAACACGACGTCGCCCTGGTTGGTTCGGCCCGCGCCGGTGTCTTCCAGGACGCCGGCAATACGCACTTGTTGAATCCCGCGCGGTGTGCCCAGCGGCATCATCGTTCCGGCTTTCAGGCCGAGCCGATCGAGCAAGCGCTGAGGAACGATCGCCTCGGTCGCGCCATCGCGGTAGAAGTCGCCTCGGGCGAGCGTGAATGTCTGCAGCCGACGGGCTGCAGCGAGATCGGATCCGATCACTTCGACTTGGACGGGGTCGGCCACTGCCGGGGTCTTGAAGGAGCCGGCGAAGCGGTAGTCCCCGATAGCAACGCGCACACCGGGAAGCGCCGCAAGGCGCGGAACGATCGACTCCGGCACGGTCGCATCGAAGGCGCCGGGCGGACCTGCGAGCACGTCGGCATCGCCGACGAAGTCGCTGATCAGTCGGTCCACGCCGGTCTGCGTCGTCGCGTTGGACACCAGCACCCCGAAAAGCACAGCGACGCCCAGGATGATTCCCCCGGCGGTCAGGACCGAGCGGCCCTTCCTATGCGCCAGCTGCTTGGAGCCAAGCGAGGACAGCCTGCGCACGGCGCTCACCTCCCACGGCACTTCCGTCGGCATGGGTTTGCTCGTCGATGGTGAGGCGGTCTTTGATCTTTCCGTCCACCAGCAGGACGACCTCATCGGCGAAGCCGGCTGCGTGCGCATCGTGCGTCACGATCACAACCGTTTGACCCAGCGCGCGCTGAACTTCGCGCAGCAACGTCAAGACCTCGTTGCCGGTCTTTTGATCGAGGTTCCCGGTCGGCTCATCGGCGAGCAGTACGGCCGGCTCGGTTACCAGCGCGCGCGCCACCGCAACGCGCTGCTGCTGGCCGCCGGAGATCTCCGACGGCAAGTGCGTGCGCCACTCGGTGAGTCCGACGAGCTTGAGGATGCGCTCGATGCGATCGACGTATTCCTTCGGGCGCGCGCCGCCGATGATGAGCGGCAGTGCGATGTTCTCCTCGATTGTCAGCACGGGAACCAGGTTGAAGAACTGGAAGACGAACCCGATGCGGTTTCGCCGCGCCAGGGTGAGTTGCCGGTCGCCGAGGTCGGCGAGGGCTTGGCCTTCGAGCCAAACCTGGCCCGACGTGGGGGCGTCGAGCCCGCCGAGCAGGTGTAGGAGCGTGGACTTACCGGAGCCCGAGGGCCCCATGACCGCGACGAAGCGGCCGCGCGGAACTTCGAAGGTGACCCCGTCGAGCGCGCGCACGCTCGATCGCCCGGTCACGTACTCCTTGACCAGGTCTCGGGTTGCGAGAACCACATCGTTGTCTGGCATGCCCCGCATTCAACAGGCGGGTGCGGCGCGCGGCAACTGCGTACCATGGCGTACATGGACGAATCGTTCATGCGACAGGCCTTGGAAGAGGCGCGCGCGGCCACCGCGTTCGGCGACGTGCCGATCGGATGCGTCGTCGTTCGCGGCGGCGAGGTGATCGCGCGCGCGCGCAACGAGCGCGAGCGCGACCGCGACCCCACTGCGCACGCCGAGATCCTGGCCTTGCGCGCGGCGGCAGAAGCCGTCGGGGAGTGGAGGCTCACCGGTTGCACGCTCTACGTCACCCTGGAGCCGTGCGCGATGTGCGCGGGGGCGCTGGTGCTGGCGCGCGTGGAACGCCTGGTGTTCGGGGCCGAGGATCCTAAGGCCGGGGCGGTCGGGTCACTGTTTGATATTCCCCGTGATCCCCGGCTGAATCACAACGTTGCCGTCACCCGCGGCGTGCTCGCCGAGGAGTGCGGCGCGGTGCTGCGCGAGTTCTTCGCCGAGCGCCGGACGTAGCGCTCCGGGGTCCGGGTGACCCTGGTACCATGCCCGGCGGAGAGGTGCGAGAGCGGCCGAATCGGGGCGCCTCGAAAGCGTCTAGGGGCTTTGCGGTCCCTCGCGGGTTCAAATCCCGCCCTCTCCGAGGCGGCACAGCAAAAGCCGCGCCGCCTCGGAGCCGGGCGGGTTTCTCTTTTCCCGGCGCTGGATCACCCTCGATGTTTGAATCTTGACATTCGGGGCTTTCGACGCAAAGCTACCAACATCCTGTTACTGCTTCGCGCGCCCGGAACCTTGGGCGC
>JBAZZY010000032.1 GCA_041658565.1 Actinomycetota bacterium
GTTGCGCTGGCGACCGAGGCCGGACCGCTTTTGGTCGGGCCCGACAACGGTCTGCTGTGGCCCGCGGCCACCGTGCTCGGTGGTCTGACCGAAGCTTTTGTCATCGAGAACGAGGATCTGTTCTTGTCGGGGCGCAGCCGGACGTTTCACGGCCGGGACATCTTTGCTCCGGTCGCCGCGCGTCTGGCGCTGGGGATGCCGCTCGCAGATGTCGGGCGTGCGATTCCGCTGGATCAGGTCGTTGTGCTCGAAACGCCGATGGCTCGCGTGGACGACGATCACATTCATTCGCGGGTCGCGCAGATCGATCACTTTGGGAACCTCCAACTCAACGTCCACCAGTTCGACCTCGAGGGGATCGGCATCATGCTGGGGGACGCGGTCGAAGTGAGGATCGGCGGACGCACGTTCAACGCGCTATACGGCCAGGCGTTCTCCGACGTGGCGCACGGGAGACTGGTGCTCGTAGAGGATTCTCACAGGTGGATCGGGCTTGCGATTAATCGCGGGAATGCCCGGGACACGCTGGAGGCTCGACGCGGCGACGCGGTCATCGTCGCGCGAGTGCAGGTCGACGCGACGCCGGCGCCCCCCGCATGGGCTCCTCCCGTTGGTTGAACCCCTTACCGGTCGCGCATATCCTGGCGATGGTCGTCGTGGAGGCAGTCCTGTGGCAAAACAGCGGGTCTTGATCACCGGTATCTCACGTCACCTGGGCGGACGTCTCGCCCAACGCCTGGAGCAAGACCCTGACGTTGGAGATATCTACGGCGTCGACTTCGATCCCCCGAGTCACGAACTGAACCGAACGGAGTTCGTGCGGGCCGACATCCGCAACCCGCTCATCGTGAAGGTGCTGCAGGCGACCGAGGTGGACACGGTCGTGCATGCGGCGGTGATCGCGACGCCCGGAGGTGCCGGCGGGCGCGCGCAGATGAAAGAGATCAACGTCATCGGCACGATGCAGTTGTTGGCCGCATGCCAGAAGGCCGAGAAGCTTCGCAAGGTCGTCATGAAGTCCACCACAACCGTCTACGGCAGTGAACCTACCGACCCGGCCGTGTTCACCGAAGACATGGGGCCGCAGTCGCAGCCCAAGACCGGCTACGCCAAAGACGCCTGGGAAGTCGAGAACTACGCGCGCAGCTTCGGGCGGCGTCGCCCTGATGTGGCGCTCACGCTACTGCGCTTCGCGAACTTCATTGGTCCGAGGATTCAGACTCCGCTTACGAGGTACCTTTCGTTGCCGATCGTTCCGACCGCTTTTGGATACGACCCGCGCATGCAGTTGATTCATGAAGACGACGCGGTGGAGGTCCTGTATCGGGCGGTTCGAGAGGACCACCCGGGGACCTTCAATGCCGCCGGCGATGGAGTCGTGTACTTGTCGCAACTGATCCGCATGGGCGGCAAGGTTCCCGCACCTATCATGACTCCTTTTTTTGGCGTGACATCCTCGCTTGTGCGGCGAACGGGACTTGTCGACTTCTCCCCGGAGCAGATCGGGTTCCTCCTCTACGGCAGAGTGGGGGACACCGAGCGTTTGAAGACACAGTTCGGGTACACGCCGAAGTTCACGACGAAGGAAGCCGTGCGCGACTTTCTCGCAACTCGCAAGCTCCCAAAGGTCTTCTCAGAGCTGCAGGCTGAGCAGTGGGAGAGGGAGCTGTATGCGTTCCTCGCGCGCCGGCGACGCCAGAGTCGCGTGCAGGCCTTGGAGGGGAATTGATGGGTGACGCTGAAGTGATCAGGATGGAGCGCCATCGCGCCGAGCGCGGTCCGGCGTCGGCCGCCGGTCGTTGCGGCGCGAGAACTACCGAAGGGCGCCTGTGCCGGAACCGCGCGCGTCCGTCCGGGTACTGCGCGCGGCACGAGGAGGTCACGGCTTCCGCCGAGCCCTCCGCCTTCGAGGCGGATCTCGAGCGCGTTTTGGCGTTTCTCCGCCGCAGGCTAACCGGCGACTACCCCATCGACGATTTCGGATTCGATCGGGATCTGACCGAGAACGTTCTCATGCCGATGTTGCGACCGCTGTACGAGCGGTGGTGGCGCATCGAGCAGCGCGGAGTTGAGAACATCCCGACTGCGGGACCCGCGCTGCTGGTGGCGAACCACTCGGGGACGCTCCCGCTGGACGCACTGATGATGCGCCTCGGCGTTTTTGATGCGACGGGGAGGCACTGCAGGCTGCTCGCTGCCGACTTTCCTTTCCGGTTGCCGTTCGTCGGGCAGTTGGCCCGCAAGAGTGGAAATACACTGGCCTGCAACGAGGACGCGACGCGCTTACTGAAGGGCGGCGAGTTGGTCGGCGTATTTCCTGAGGGCTACAAGGGCGTCGGCAAGCTATTTCGCGATCGCTACAAGCTGCAGCGGTTTGGGCGCGGGGGGTTCGTTGAGGTCGCGCTGAAGACGGGGGCTCCGATCGTCCCGGTAGCCATCGTCGGAGCCGAGGAGATCTACCCGTTGCTGCATAACGTGAAGCCTTTGGCTCGCTTGCTCGGGTTCCCGTATTTCCCGGTGACGCCGACATTCCCCTTGCTCGGCCCGCTTGGGCTGATCCCGCTGCCGTCTAAGTGGACCATGGTGTTCGGGGAGCCGATCGAGACCGAGGGTTTGACGGCCGCGGCCGCGAGTGACCCGATGTTCGTGTTCAACTTGACTGATCAGGTCCGCGAGTCGATTCAGCAGTCGCTCTATCGCACCTTGATGTCGCGACGAGGCGTCTTCGCCTGAGGCGCTGCGGCGCAACGTAAAAGGCGGCCGATCGGCCGCCTTTTACGTTGCGCTTCGGTTATCGACTGAGAACGAACCGCCGCACGAGCAGCGCCGCACCCAGCAGCAGGAACGCCGCGAAGATCGGAGTGCCGACGCCGGTTACCGCGTTGAAGCCCTGGACGAGGACGCCCTGGCCCACGGCGGAGTATGCGGTCGGCAGGTCCACCTGCAGCGAGATGCCGGTGCTCACGAAGTCCGCATCGTCGAGCTGCGGGACGTTTGAGCCCGGGACCGTCTTGGCGTTCTGCAGCAGCGGGATCTTCGGTTCGACTGTGATGCGCAGGGTGTCGGACTGGGCGCTTGCACCGTAGCCGACTCCCACGGCCGCCAGCACCGAGGAGATGTCTCCGCTATCGGTCTTGGCGATGGCGGCTTCCAATTCGGAGTTGTGCGCGCGCGTGACGAGGTCGCCGCCCTTGATCCGCTCGATCTTGACGCCGGCGATCTTGTCGAGCAGCGTCGCCGTCGCCACGAGGTCGTTGAGGCCGGCTTCCAGACCCGCCGGAACTTCCGTTCCCAGTTGCTGGACGATCGGGGCAAGCCCGGCGTAGTTGAGCAACTCGGTTCCGTTGACACCGATCAGGCCGCCGATGTGCATGTCGCTGATCTTCATGCTGGACTGTGCGTACAGCGGAAGGTCGTTGATCAACTTCGCCAGGTCTGTCCCCTGCTGGTTACGCAGGGAGGCGGTGACAACCGAGTTGCCTGCGACCTCTGCAGCCTTAACATTCTTGACTTTCGGGAACAGGCTCTTGCTCCCGTACGCCTCTGCCCGCGCAAGCACGGAACCGATCGAGATCCAGTCGCCGAAGATGCCGAGATCCACGATCTTGGACTCCGACAGCGAGCGAACTACATCCTGTCCCTTAACCGTGCTCGTTGCGATATTGGCGTTTCCGCCGAGGACCGTCAGGTCGAGCAGGCTGACCTTGGTCGGGTCGGGCAGGGGCTTGAGCGTGCCGAGCTGGATGATGTCGGTAACCTCGGGCACGCTGCCTTCGACCTGGGCGATGATGGGGTTGATGACAGGCAGGATCTGTTCATTGACCGCCGTCGTGAGCGCCGCGAGTCCTTCTCCAACTGCCGCAAGTTCGCCGCCGGCGCCGATGAGCGAGCCGAGGTCCAGCCGGACGCGAACGAGGTCGGTGGTGTTCTGCGTGTCGCCAGGCTTGGTTGCGGAGGATGCCCCTGCCAACTCGATCAGGCCGAGGTTGTGATCCGCGCCCGCGAGCGGGAGGCTGAGAGCGGCGACGGAATCACCGCCGGTGCACGTAGTGCCCGCGCAGCGGCTCGAGACCGACTTGGTCAGCGTGTCGCTGAGGGTCTTGTCGACCGAAGGCTCTAGGCCCGAGAGGCTCGTCGCCAGCACGGTCGCGTACCCGGAGGATTCCTTCGGGGAGATCTGACCGTGGTTCAGCGACACGACCTGGTCGAACGTGATTGCCGGGCGGTCGATCGGGAACGAAGATGCGTCCACGCCGAGTTTGCCCAGCGCCGCCTTCAGGGCGTCGGTGGACGGAAGCGTAAGACGAATACGCACAGCTTGCGCGTTCGCCTCTGCTGCGAGGGGCTTGGCTTCGACGCCGGCGCCGAAGGCCCCTCCACCGGTGAGCGCCGTAACTGCGAGCGCGAGCATTGTCACGATCGCCGCACGACCAAAGATGTGGTTCTTGCTCATCTCGTGGCCCTCCTGCTGAGCCTCGATGGTTGGCTCCAGAGTCCGATAATTCGAGTGATGGCCCCGTAATACCTCTAAGACAAACGGGAACATCCCTCGTGATGGACCTGGGCCCGATCTCCTCACACGACTAAACGAGCGAGGAGGAGAACGAGTAACGAGCAGTATGACACTTTTTTTTGTGGTTTTGTACCCCGCGTTTGGAACAAAGGGGATATCCGGCTGACAGAGGGCCCTTGCATCCATCTACCTGCTGATTCGGCCCGGATCCGCGGCCGTTCGCCGGTGGGCGATCAGATCGGGAGAACCGGAAGCGGAGTTGAGGGCAAGAGCGTTGGCAGGACGCTTGGTAGGACGCTTGGCAGCGGCGTAGGCGAGCCGATTCCTAGGTCGTCGAAGAGGTTGTCGATCAGGTCATTTGCGTCGTCGTCCGCGGAAGTCCCGGGCACCTCGGGGAGCAATCCACTGTCGTCCGGTGGTGAGGCAGGACGGGTGGGGGGCGGCTTCTGGGTAGGTTCCGTGTCGCCCGAAGGTTCCGTGCTGGGGGAGTTCGATGCGGGCCTTGAGGGTTCGATGGAGCAGTCGCATCCGATCCCGCCGTCGGCTGCCGGCGTGCCCAAGGTTCGGTCCGGGAGAGGGTCGGCGGCGCAAGGACACCCGTCCAGCACAGCTTGCGCGCGCTCGGCGACTCGTTCTGCGAGGGCGAGGGAGTCCCGGGCTGAGGGGCGCGCGCCGGGGGGGATGCGCTCGATCAGCGCCGACAAGTCTTGCGCTTGCGCTCGGGCGAAGTGGGTGACCTTCTCCAGTGTCGCTATTGGAGCGCCGTGACGGACGGCTGTGACGAGGATCGACACGCCTTCGATCGTGACGTCGTCCATGTCGCCGAGGGGCGCGGTGTAGAGATCCTGTTGAGTCGAGCCGCGGTCTGCGAGTTCGGATACCTCCTGCAACCGGACCCTTGCGAGTCCGAGCAGCTTGAAACCCCTGTCGGCGCCGCGCGAAACCGTGAGCTGCGCGGATTCCCGCGCGCGCTTGACTCCGTACAGGGCGTCTCCTGGTAGCGAACTCGAGGAGGCTGCAACCGCGGCTCCGCTGCCGGCGAGCATTGCGGCCGATAGGCCGGCAGCCATGACGGTGCGCAGACTCCGGCGCATGCGCTGGTTTAACGAGGTGCCCCAGTCGGCTGTGCGCGCGCCAACCGAACGCCGCGGCGCGGCCATTGCTACCAAGGTCTGGCGGAGCTGAAAGCGGAACGCGGGTGCAGGTTCGACCGGCGCCGGTGCTGAGGCTGTGAGCGAGTGAGCGACTCGGACCAGCGGCGCCAGCTCTGGACGAACGGGCTCGGGGGCGCCTTCCAGCAGCGCGGCGAATGCGTCTTCCTCGCGGGACGCGGCTGCGAGCAATTCGCTGCGAAGCCGCGCCCGGAACCTCGGGCTCGGCTGTGGGAGCGATGTCGGCGACATCGCCGAGACCAGCTTCACCAGCGAATCGAAGTCCGAAGGTGCGTCCGAGTCAGTGCGCCCCTCCAGGGCTTGCTGGAAGGCGTCGTCGGCGCGCAGTCGTCTCCTCATGGTCTTACCCCGGACAACGAAGCAACGTCCGGTTTGGTGACGAGAGTCCGACGGGTGGTTTTTCGGGTGATTCGAACTGACTAGCCATCGTCCACGACCACCAGCTTGTAGAGGGCCTTGACCGCTCGGTACTGCAGCGCCTTGATGGCGCCGTCGGTCTTGTCCATGGCCGCTGCGGTCTCGGCGACGGAGTATCCCTGCAGGAAGCGCCAGTAGATGACTTCCTGCTGTTCGGTCCCCAACTGCTGGATGGCGCGGTAAAGATCGGCTTGGGAGACGCGTGATAGCGCCTGGTCCTCAGGATCGACCACGCCTTCGCGTGATCCCTCTCCGGGGTCGGGGCCCACAACCTCCAGGCGGAAGCGCCCGGACTTGAAGTGGTCGAGCACTAAGTTGCGGGCGATCGTGACCAGCCACGCGCCGATGTCGCGTCCCTGCCACGTGAATCCCTTGATCTTGCGGAGTGCGCGAACGAAGACTTCGGACGTGATGTCCTCGGCAAGAGCGACGTCGCCCGACACGCGGTACAGGACGAACCGATAGACGCGATCGACGTAACGATCGTAGAGGTCGGCGAACGCCTCTGGGTCGCCCTCGCGGGCGCGGTCGACTACGGCAACGACGTCGTCGTCACCGGCGGGGCCCTCGGAGGGCGTTAGTTCGGCGTGTGCTTGGGTGATTGCCATGTTCCCAGTGAGGTATCGGCCCGAGGAGAGGTTCGGTTGATCTCGCGCACCCGGTCCGTGTGAGGTTTTCACCGTTTGACGAAGAGTTGAATCACGACGCTGACAACAAGCGCCGCCAGGATGACGGTAAGGAGCAGTGCCGTGCCTTTCCGCATGGAACTCTCTGTCCTTCCGCCGGGAGGGGGTTGTCGATGATGTTCAGGATATTGGTGACGATCTGCCGGGTAAAGGCGAGCACGGCCGCCGGCGCGGGGGTGCTCGCATATGACTCGAGACGTTACGGATCTCCTTGGCGGGCGAGGGAATTCGGTACTTCGCGTACATTCGGTCGCGAGGGAATCGCTCCCGCAGGTAACTTCTTCGTCTCGGCGTAGTTATACCGACTGAGGAACTCGCCGAGAGAATGGTGAGGAGTCACGCCGAATCAAAGTGTTGTGGTCCGAGGCATGAAGCCCCAGCGGGGCGAGGGATGAAGGATCTGGCAACTGCGTGAGCCTCTTGAAGACAGAGGGTGATCAGGCTTCCGAAGCGGCGATCATCGACATTGAAGGGCGAGCACTCCAGTGCTCGCCCTTCGAAGTTGTGGGATGTTCGGCCGCTAGTGTTCGGCCAACTCGAGGCACAGCGCCGAGATCTCGCGTTCAAGAGATGCGAGGCCCTCGATCTTGCCGATGCAGGCGCTGACGCCGGCGTCCGCAGCCTTGCGCTCGAGGTCCTGGTCTAAGTATGCGGTGTACAGGATTACCGGGATTGTGGGCGAGTGCATCCGGATGCGCTTGGTCGCAGTAACTCCGTCCATCTCCGGCATCTTGTAGTCCATGATTACGATGTCGGGGGTCTTTGTGCGCGCCAACTCGATGCCCTCTTCGGCGCCGCCGGCCTTACCTACGACGTCGAACCCGTCGAGCATGAGCATCTGCGCCAGCATCTCGCGGACGTGATCGGTGTCATCGACGATCAGGACTTTGATTGTCACGGGCTTTCGCTCTTTCGATGCGCGTCCCGGCGGATTCACGTGGACCCCCGCGCGTGGGGTCCGGCCTTGCCTTGGCGGTTTCGACACATATCCGACTTCCCTTGAATCTCACGCGGTTGCGGCGTTCGCCCGCAACCGCTCGGCGCAGAACTCCCGTTGGTCTCTTAGCACGGCCGCAAGTTGTGCGGGCTTCGACGCCCACTCTCGCACGTCCATCTCCAGAGTGATAGTCCCATCGAACCCCGATGCCGCAATCCGGTCGAGCAGCGCACCGATCGGCAGGACGCCTTGGGTGAGCGGGGAGTGCGTGTCCCGACCGTTTCCGAGGTTGTTCGACAGGTGGATGTGCGCGATGCGGTCGGACAACTCCTCGAAGGCGCGGATCACATCGATGCCGCTGACGGCGAGGTGGCTCGTGTCCAACGTGATGTTGGAGAACTTCTTCATGTCTTCGATTCCGAGTGATCGGTGGAAGGTCAATCCGCGTCCGCGCACCCAGACGGGGAACATGTTTTCGACCGCGACGGTTACCTCTTCCGCCTCGACGAATGACGCGAGGTCGCGTTCGAGCCACTGGTTGTACGCCGGTTGCCATCGGTAGGCGGGGTGCACGACGACCAACTTGGCGCCCGACTCCTGCGCCAGCACCGTCGATCGCTTGATCTTCTCGAGGGGGTCGGTGCCAAACACCGTGCGCGTGAGCAAGAGGAACGGCGCGTGGATGGCGGCGACTTCTACTCCGAAATCACCCGCGAGCGCGGAGAGGGCGACCGGATCCTGGCTTGTGGATTCGCTCGTAACCATCACTTCGGTGCCGTCGAAGCCTGCCTTGGAGATGACCTCGAATACCTGCCCGAGCGGCAACATGTAGAAAGGTCCCGTTGAGCACAGAAGTCGCGGTTGCTTCATAGGGTTGCTCTCCTTGGGCGCATTCTACGGGCGCGCGCAGCACGTGTCTTGGGGTTCATTTCGGAGAACGCGCACGCCCCGGGGCGTTGCACCGGGGCGCGGAGTCGATAGCGGTTGCGATCAGTTCGCGTCGAGCCCCATCATTTGGACGAGCATGTGAACCGTTCGCGCCGGCGGCGCCGGCGGCGCTGGGGATGCGGGCTTGGGCTGCCTGGCGGCTGCTGTCTGTCGCGAGGGCGATGCGTGGTGGGGCTGCGCAACCGGAGTGGTACGTCGCGCCGGCGACGCTGTCCGGCGAATGGTCTTCGAGGCTTCCCTGCGCGCGAAGACCTCGGTGACGAACATGGTTCCGTCGTCGGCGATCGCGACGCCGATGCCGACCTCGTTGTACGACGCTCCCAGGATGTTGGCGCGGTGGCTGGACGATGACATGAAGGCTTCGTGCAAGGTCTCGACATCGGGTCCCATGCCTACGTTCTCGCCGATCTCCCGCCAGCCACGCACCTCGCTCATGAGCGACTTGTTGTGGGAGATCGTCCCGGCCTTGGCCATGTCGGCGCTGTGCCGGCGTGCGACCGCGGCGAGATCACTCTTAGCGGTCAGCGCGCGCAAACCGGACGCGCGTCGCGCAGTGTTGATCTTCGTCACGAACCCCGCTTCGTCGGTCGACGACGCGAGTGCGGTTCCGCTCGACAGGAGTGTTGTTGCGGCCAACGCGACGGGCAGCATCGCTCGCAGAAACTTCATCCCAGGCCCCCTGATGCATGGACCCGAACCAAAGCCCGTCGTCTGCGGCACTTGTGCCGTGGGTCGACGGGTCTGCGTGCGTCCGTCGGCTCCTGTCGGCAGCCCGGCTTACCAATCGCTGGTCCCGTGGCTTTGCGTCCTCGCCTCTCGGCGAGTTTGCCCTTGTCGCGGAGTCTGGCCTGTGTTCAGGCACTTTTCCTCGTACGTGTTATCGGGACCGTAAGAAAATGACTTGACCCTTTCGGGCCATCTAGGGGCTGGTCGCGGCAACTTTCCGGGCACGTTCCGGGGCGAAAGGTGCGAAGGAACGTCTAGACTTCCGGCGTCGGTGCAAAGGAGGCTTCGTGGCGTCGGTTCGAATACCGGAAGCAGAGGCACCCGTTCTTCTCGAAGCGGACGTTGTGGTCGTCGGAGGAGGCCCTGCCGGGCTCGCTGCGGCCCTTGCTTCTTCGCAACTCGGTGCGCGTACAGTCCTCATCGAGAGGTATGGGTTCTTCGGGGGAAACGCTACTGCCGCGTGGATCGGAACTATTTGCGGCTTGTATCGCAATACCGACGAAGGATTCGAGCGCGTGTGTGGAGGGCTTGCCGCGCGTTGGGCCGACGAGATCGCGGCGACGGGCCTCGGGTTTGGTCCGGTTCCGTTTCGTGAGACTGCGGTGTTTTTGTATGTCCCGTGGGCGTTCAAGTTCTTAGCGGATCGTCTCGTCACGTCGGAGCCGAACCTCAGGCCGTTGTTGCACAGCACGGTGACCGGAGTCGTGCGGCGTGGACAACAGATCGACGCCGTCATCATCGGGTCGAAGCGCGGTCCTCTAGCGGTGACGGGCTCTGTATTCGTGGATGCCTCGGGCGACGCGGACCTCGCGTTCCACGCGGGATGTGGAGTGGAGACGGGACCTCCGGGCGCGCGCCAGTTCCCCTCAATGCAGTTCCTGATGCAAAACGTCGACGTAGCCGCCGCGTACGGCGCAGGGATGGAGCGACTCAACGAACTCATCGCGACGATAGGTCAGGAACCCGAATGGAATCTGTCGCGGGCCGGCGGCGCGATCCTGCCGACGCTCCGCCCCGGGGAGGTGTACGGCGCGATGACGCGGATCGCCGTCGACGGACGCCCCCCGGACATTACGGACCCCCTGGAGGCCACTGCCGCGGAGATCGCGGGGCGCGCGGAGGCTGAGAAGGCGGGTCGATTCCTCATCGCCAACATGCCGGGATTCGCCGGTGCGTACTTCGCCGATACTCCGACGCAACTCGGGGTTCGCGAGTCGCGGCGCGTCACGGGTGAGTACGTCATGACGGGAGAGGACGTTTCGGGTGCCGCCCGTTTTGACGACGCGGTGGCGGCGGGGGCGTGGCCGCAGGAGTTTCACACCAAGGGCAAGGGAACCGAGTACGTCTGGCTCGAACGCGGCGCGTACTACCAGGTTCCGTATCGGGCGCTGGTTGCTCGCGGCATCGACAACTTGCTGGTCGCCGGTCGATGTTTGTCGGCGACACATGAGGCGCTCGCCTCGACGCGGGTGATCGCCCCGGCGATGGCTCAGGGAGAAGCGGCGGGAGTCGCGGCCGCAACGGCCGCGCGCCGGAAGGTCGCCGCGCGTGGCGTGGATGTGGAGGAGGTGCAGCGCGTGTTGAGGGAGCGGGGCGCGTTCATCGGATGAACATCGCCGACATCGTTCGACAGGGGGCGGCGCGTAACCCAACGAAGCCTGCACTGATCTACCAGGACCGCCCGATCACCTACGTCGACGTCGATCGCGAGATCGATGCGGCCGCCGCCGGGTTTGCTGCGCTCGGGGTTCGTAAGGGCGATCGCGTCGCGGTCATGGTGAACAACATTCCGCATTTCGTTTACTCGTACCTTGGGATCCTGCGCGCGGGCGGTGTCATGATCCCGCTCAATACGATGTATACGCCGGACGAAGTGAGCTTCATCGTTTCCGACGCGGGCGCGCGCGCGGCCGTCGTTGCCGAGCCTTTCATTGCGGCGGTTGAAGGGTTGGTGCACGCGGTCCCGATGCTCGAGCATGTCGTCGTCGTCGGGGGAACGGCGAGCGTAGGGACGATGACGTGGGAACAGATGAGTGGCTGCGGCGGCAACGTTCCGGACGTACGGATCTCGGACGATGACCTGGCGTGTCTCGCGTACACCAGCGGCACCACCGGGAAGCCGAAGGGGGCCATGCTCACTCACGGCAACCTTGCCGCGAACTTCGACCAGATGGGCAAGGTCTCGATGCTGGCCTTGACTGAGGATGATGTTTCCCTGCTGGCGCTGCCGATGTTCCACATCTACGCCTTGAACGTCATCCTTGGTCTCACTCTGCAGGTCGGCGCGACGGCGGTCTTGCTCGAGCGGTTCGACGCCGTCGGAAGTCTTGATGCCGTCGAGCGCCATCGGGTTACCGCCTTGTTCGGTGCGCCACCGATGTTCGTCGCGTGGTTGAACACTCCCGGGATTGAGCACAGGGATCTGTCGTCGGTGCGCGTGGCGGTCTCGGGCGCCGCGCCGTTGCCGGGGCCGGTCCTGGAGGAGTTCCACCGGCGCCTTTCGATCACGATCTGGGAGGCGTACGGGCTCACGGAGACGGCTCCGGGGGTGACGTCCAACGCTATGGGGGAGGTCGCCAAGCCGGGGTCGATCGGCAAGGCGTTGCCGGGTGTCGAACTCCGGCTCGTCGACGAAGACGGCGACGATGTGGAGGAAGGCGATCCCGGCGAGATCGTTGTGCGGGGACCTAACGTCTTTCGGGGCTACTGGGGGCTGCAGGAGGAGACCGAAGCCGCGATGCGTGGCGGCTGGTTCCACACCGGCGATGTCGCGTACGAGGACGAAGATGGCTATCTGTTCCTCGTGGATCGCAAGAAGGACCTGATCATCGTGTCGGGATTCAACGTCTACCCGCGCGAGGTCGAGGATGCGCTTCTGCGGCATCCAAAGATCGCCGAGGCCGCCGCCATCGGAATCGCGCACCCGTACACAGGGGAGGCCGTCAAGGCGCTCCTCGTGCTTCGGCCGGGTGAGCATGCGACCGAGGAGGAGATCATCGAGTTCTGCCGGCGGTCGATCGCTCGCTTCAAGTGCCCACAGGTCGTCGAGTTCGTGGACGAGCTTCCGCACACTCAGACGGGCAAGGTGCTCCGGCGGGCGCTGCGGGGCGAGGCGGATTCCCGGTAGGCGGAGAAAGGGGATCGGCACGTGGTCGTTCTTCCCATAGTCGCAGCGGTCTTCTCGGCGGCATTCGGCGTCTTGCTCTTTCGGCGGCGGCCGGCCGTTCATCGGAGGACGCCGCAAACTGCGTGGGGCATCGCGCTCTTGCAGTACTCCGCGGCGTCCGTCGCGGTCGCCGCGGGAACTTCGAGCGGCTGGGACCCGACCCTGTTTCGCATCTACTGGCTCTTCGGCGCTTTGTTGAGTGTCCCCTGGCTCGCCTTCGGCAGCATTGCGTTGCTCGGGAAGCGATTCTGGACGCTTCTGAGTGGTGTCGCGGTGGTGGTTGGGACCGGCTTCGCGGTCTTCAAGGTCGCCGCGGCGACTGTGAATCCGGCCGTGTCCGGCGTCTTGGACATTCCGCGCGGGCGCGTTGCCTGGGAAGCGGACCCCTCCCTGCGCACGCTCGCCGATGTCTATTCGCTGGCGGCGTATGTCGTGGTCGTCGCTCTGGCGATCCTTACCTCTCGCCCCCGGCGAGGCATGATCCCCGCGCCCGACCGGGTTCGGGGAAACCTGCTGATCGCCCTCGGGGTGAGCATTGTGGCCGTCGGCAGCACCGCGTTGGCCCGACTGGCGCGCGGTGGCCCGTTCTCGGTGTCGCTGATCCTCGGGGTTGTCGTGATGTCCGCGGGCTTTGTGTACGCGAGTCGGCCGCCTCGGTTCCGGGTCGATTCGCCGGGGGAATCGCCGACGTGAGCCATCGGGTCGTGCTGTTTTCGAAGCCGAGTTGCTGTCTGTGCGAAGACGCCAAACAGATGCTGGACGCGCTGGGTCACGACTACGACGTTGCCTACGATTCGCGCTTCGACGAGCGGGTGCCGGTTGTGGAGATAGATGGTCGCATCGTCACTGAAGGGCGGGTCTCTGAGCGAGCCGTTCGTCGGGCGTTGCGGCTGTAGCCGTGTGACCAGCGGTTTTGTCCGAGTTTCCATGCGGTGGTTCGTTTGTGATTGCACTCACAAGTGCCTACAATCGACGAGAGGATTCTCCTCAGGGGCGATGAGAACGTGAAAGAGCGTGCGATTCCGGAAGCGACTGTGGCGCGTCTCCCGCTGTACTTGCGCAGCCTGGTGGAGATGACCGAGCGCGGCACGACGACCGTCTCGAGCGAGGGGCTTGCGACGGCGGCCGGGGTGAACTCCGCGAAGGTACGCAAGGACCTGTCCTATCTGGGATCGTATGGGACCCGTGGTGTCGGATACGACGTTGAGTACCTGATCTACCAAATCAGCCGAGAACTTGGTCTTACGCAGGACTGGAACTGTGTCATTGTTGGGATCGGTAACCTCGGGCGCGCGCTGGCCAACTATCGCGGATTTGGGTCGCGCGGATTCCGAGTAGTAGCGCTTCTGGATGTGGACCCGGTCAAGATCGGCACTTACGTCGACGATCTGTTGATCGAGGACTTCGATGAGGTTGAGCGGATCGTCAAGGAGCGGCGCGCCTCGATCGGCATCGTCACGACGACGGGTTCGGCGGCCCAAGGAGCGGCCGATCGCTTGGTGGCGTCCGGCGTGAAGAGCATTCTGAATTTCGCGCCAACGGTGCTGCAGGTTCCCGAGGAAGTGTCGCTTCGCAAGGTGGACCTTTCGATCGAGTTGCAGATTCTCAGCTTCTACGAACAAAGGAAAGCTGCACTCGAGGGCGTGCTTCGCGGAGGGCGACTTACGGCCAGCGCCTCCAAGAGCACTCGCCCATAAGAACGGAGCATCGCACCCAATGTCGGTCCTCGTCGTCGGACTCAACTATCGGGGTGCGCCGGTTGACCTCCTCGAGCGGTTCGCGTTCGCTCATGCTGAATTGCCTACGGCATTGCCCGCCGCCGCCTCGCACGAGGGGGTGCGAGAGGTGGCCATCCTGTCGACGTGCAACCGCACGGAGGTCTACGCGACCGTCACTGGGTTCCATGCTGGGCTTTCGGCCTTGCGCCGCTTTCTATCGACCTACCACGACGTCCCTTTGGAAGGGTTCGCGGATCGTCTGTACTCGCTTTACGGTGAGGATGCCGTGGGTCATCTGTTCGGAGTTGCCGCCGGCGTGGATTCGATGGTTCTTGGAGAGCCGCAGATCCTTGCTCAAGTGCGGCGGGCCTTTGGCGCGGCGGATGAGCACGGCTCTGTGGGCACGACGCTGTCGGCGCTGTTTCGCAGAGCCATAAGCGTCGGTCGCAGGGCGCGCGCCGAGACCGATATCGAACGCAGCACGTCGACGCTGGCGCACGCGGCTGCCTCGATGGCAACCAAGACGCTCGGAGGGCTGTCGGGACGGACGGTGCTCGTCATTGGGGCCGGCGAGATGGGCGATCTCGCTGCGATGTCCCTGGCGAAGGAAGGCATGACGGTCATTGTGGCGAACCGCACGGTCGAGCATGCCCGGGCGGTGGCCGGGCGCATCGGGGGGCGCGCCGTCGGTCTTGAAGGGATAGCGAAGGTCCTGGTTGAGGCGGATCTCGTCATCGCGTCGACGGGCAGTCCGCATGCGCTCGTGACCCATGAGGCGGTAGCGGCCGCCATGGCCGCGCGCCCGGCGCGTCCCATGGTCTTGTTGGATCTCGCGGTGCCCCGCGACATCGAGCCGACGGTTGCGATGATCGCCGGCGCGACGCTCGCCGATATGGACGACGTTCGCGAAGCCGTTGCGCCCGAAGGGGGACAACTGCTGGAGATTGAGCGTGTTCGGGCGATCATCGGCGAAGAGGTTGAGAAGTTCTCCGCATGGCAGCGCACGCACGCGCTTGCCCCGCTGCTCTCCGCGCTGCATGGTAAAGCGGAGCGCATTCGGGTCGGCGAGATTCGCCGGGCGGAGCGGGTGTTGGGGGACCTGGGGCCGCGGGAACGTGATGCGATCGAGGCGCTGACTCGCTCGATTGTGGCGAAGCTGTTGCATCACCCGGTCACCGAGCTGAAGGCTCGAGCCGGGACGTCTGAGGGTGAGTTGCTGGCGCGCGCCCTGCGGACGCTTCACGCGCTGGATGGAGGGAACGACTGATGCCCCGAAGTGTCCTCAGGGTCGGAACTCGCGGAAGTGCGCTCGCCTTGGCCCAGGCCGAAACCGTGCGTCGCGCGGTTGGGTCGGTGATCACTCATCGCAACTTCGAGTTGGTCCCGATGACGACCAAAGGAGACCAACTCGAAGGAGATCTCGCGCCGCTCGGAGGCAAGGGGCTGTTCGTCACCGAGATCGAGGAGGCCCTCGCGTCCGGGAAGATCGACCTTGCGGTTCACAGCGCGAAGGACTTGCCTGCAGCGTCTGCCCCGGGTGTCTTGCTGGGGTGCGTTCCCAAGCGTGAGGACCCCCGCGACGCATTGCTGACGCGCTCCGGCGGAGGCCTCGCGTCGCTGCAGTCGGGCTCTACGATCGGGACGGCGTCGCTGCGTCGTCGCACGCAGATCCTCGCGCTCGGAAGGGGATTCGTTCCGGTTCCGATGCGTGGCAACGTCGACACGCGGCTGCGCAAGTTGTCCAACGGAGAGGCGCATGCGCTGATCGTTGCGCTGGCCGGTCTCAAGCGAATGGGGCGGGCGGACCGCGTCGTCGAGGTTCTCTCGATCGACGTGATGCTTCCCGCGCCGGGTCAGGGTGCGCTTGCGGTGCAGTGTCGTGCGAACGACAAGATGATGAAAGCGGCGCTCGCGCAGCTTGAAGACCCAGCGTCTCGCCGGGCATTGGAGGCAGAGCGCGCGTTCATGATTGCGCTTGGTGGGGACTGTAACGTCCCGCTGGCCGCCCTCGCAGAGACGACTCCGGAGCGGATTCGGCTGCGGGGTCTGGTCGGCTCCTTGGATGGAAAGCGCATCATCACCGACCAGGTCGAGGGCGTGGATCCGGAGAAGACCGGTCTGGAGTTGGCCGAGCGATTGCGCGCGCGCGGTGCGGACGAGATCATCGCGGAGGTTCGCTGATGGCGGCCCGGAAGCCTGTTGGTTCGGTCGCACTGGTCGGCGCGGGTCCGGGCGATCCGGGGTTAATTACGGTTCGCGGACTCGCACTTCTGCGCGGTGCCGAGGTCGTGGTCTACGACCGGCTTGGATCGTCGGCGTTGATGGCGCACGTGCGTCCCGGCGCCGAGCAGATTTACGTCGGCAAGCAGGCCGGGCGACACGTCAAGACGCAGGACCAGATCGGGCAGATCCTGCTGGACAAGGCGCGGGAAGGAAAGACCGTTGTTCGGTTGAAGGGCGGAGATCCGTTCGTGTTTGGCCGCGGCGGCGAAGAGGCGGAGTTGTTGGTTGCCGCTGGGGTGCCGTTTGAGGTAGTGCCGGGCGTTACATCGGCGATCGCAGGGCCGGGTGCGGCCGGGATTCCGGTCACGCATCGCGATGCTGCCGCATCGCTCGTGATCGCCACTGCGCACGAGGCCCCGGGCAAGGCCGGGTCACGTCTGAACTGGAACGCGGTCGCAGCCGCCGACACGGCGGTCTTGTTGATGGGCGTCGAGCGCCTTCCGGCCGTTGCTGAGGCATTGATGGCGGCAGGGAAGAGCGGAGAGACTCCCGCCGCGGTGATTCAGGAGGCGACGCTTCCTTCTCAGCGGACGGTCACGGCGCCGCTGTCCAAGATCGCCGGCGTCGCGAAGCGCGCGGGGATCCACGCTCCGGCAATCACGATCGTCGGAGATGTTGTTCGCCTGCGCGATGTTCTGGGTGGACGCGACCAACGGCCGCTGTCGGGCGCGCGCGTGTTGGTCACCCGGACTCGCGAGCAGGCCTCCGACTTGTCTCGAATCCTTCAGGAACTTGGCGCCGACGTCGTCGAGGCTCCTGCTATCAGTATCGAGCCGCCGCGCTCTTGGGCGCCGGTGGACCGTGCAGTTCGTCGACTCGCCGATGGCGGGTACGCGTGGGTCGTCTTCACCAGCGTGAACGGCGTGCGTTTGTTTGCCGGGCGGCTTCGTGAGGCGGGGCTCGACGCGCGCGCATTTGCGGGCGCGCGCGTGTGCGCGGTGGGGCCGGCGACCGCCGAGGCGCTCTCATCGATGGGGATCGCGGCTGATCTGGTTCCTTCGACGTTTACGACCGAGGCGGTCGGCGCTGAGTTCCCGAAGGGGAGCGGTCGCGTGCTGCTGGCGCGCGCCGACAAGGTCGAGCCCGGCCTGGATGAAGCGCTCGTTTCCAAGGGCTGGACCGTGGACAAGGCGACCGTGTACCGGCTGGCCGGCGGATCGCGGATTGCCCCGGAAATCCGACGCGCGGTGCTCGGCGGCGACATCGGCGTGATCACCTTCGCCAGCGGCGGAACCGTTGCTGCATTTATGCGTCTTCTCAAGCAGGCGCCTCCGCGCACCACGAAGATCGTTTGTATCGGGCCGGTGACCGCGAAGGCTGCGCGCGCGGCCGGACTGCGTGTCTCGGCGGTAGCGTCGCCGCACACGATTCCGGGTCTCGCTGCGGCGGTCTTGGATGTCGCGGGGAAGAAGGCGCCGAAAGGTCGAAGGACCGCGCCCTCCAAGCGCCCCGCCCGCCCCGCGCCCAAGCGATAGGAGCGTGATGGCTGAGTTCCCGATCGTACGCATGCGGCGGCTGCGACGAACACCGACGCTCCGACGCATGGTTCGTCGAACGCAACTCGGTATTGACGATCTCGTTGCTCCGCTGTTCGTGAAGGAGGGCATTGCCGATCCTGAGCCGATCGGCGCGATGCCCGGGCAGGTTCAGCACACGGTCGAGTCGCTGCGCAAGGAAGCCGGAGAGATGGTCGCGCTCGGCATCCCCGCTGTGATCCTTTTCGGGATCCCGTCGGCGAAGGACGCCGCCGGGTCCGGCGCGGATGCTGCGGACGGCATCGTGCAGCGCGCGCTCCGTGCGCTGCGGGTCGACCTCGGTGACGACCTCGTGCTGATGGCCGATCTGTGCCTATGCGAGTACACCGACCACGGGCATTGCGGCGTCGTCTCAGGGGGCCGCGTGGACAACGACGCAACGCTGGAGCGCTATGCGTCGGCGGCCCGCGCGCAGGCCGAGGCAGGTGCCGACGTCGTGGCGCCGAGCGGCATGATGGACGGACAGGTGGCGGCGATTCGCGGCGCGCTCGACGGTGCGGGGTTCGTTGACACCGCAGTGCTTGCCTATGCCGCGAAGTACGCCAGTGCCTTCTACGGACCGTTCCGTGAAGCCGCGGAATGTGCGCCGAAGTTCGGGAATCGCGCCGCTTACCAGATGGACGCAGGCAACGCGGCCGAAGCGGTGCGCGAAGCCGAGTTGGACGTCGCCGAAGGCGCCGATGCGGTGATGGTCAAGCCCGGATTGCCCTATCTGGACATCGTGCGCGCGCTACGCGAGGCGGTTGAGGTTCCGGTTGCGGCTTACAACGTCAGCGGCGAGTACTCGATGATCAAGGCCGCCGCCGCGGCAGGATGGCTGGACGAGCGTGCTGCGATGTTTGAGTCGCTGACGGCAATCAAGCGCGCCGGTGCCGACTTCATTCTCACGTACTTCGCGAAGGACGCGGCCGCCGCGTTGCGTGAGTCGTAGAACCGACGGAGGGGCAAAACGATGAGTGAATCCGAGAACCTGTTTGCGCGCGCGCGCGCCGTGATCCCCGGCGGCGTGAATTCCCCGGTGCGCGCGTTCGGTGCTGTGGGTGGGACGCCCCGGGTCATCGCGCGCGCCTGCGGCGCGCGCCTCTTTGATGTCGACGGCGCCGAGTTGCTTGACTACGTGATGAGCTACGGCGCGATCATTCTTGGGCACGCGGATCCGCGCATCGTGGAGACCGTTCGCAACGCGGTGGCGCTGGGCTCGTCCTACGGCGCGCCCACCGAAGCGGAAGTTCTCCTGGCGGAGCGCATCGCGGGGCTCGTGCCCGGGATCGAGAAGGTGCGCATGGTGTCCTCGGGCACGGAGGCCGTGATGAGCGCCGTGCGACTGGCGCGCGCCGTTACGGGGCGACCGAAGATCGTGAAGTTCGCCGGCTGCTACCACGGACATTCGGACGCCATGCTGGCGCGCGCCGGATCCGGCTTGGCGACGCTCGGCATTCCCGGTACTCCCGGAGTCACCGAAGGTGCGACCGCCGACACGATCGTCTTGCCCTACAACGACCAGGGGGCCGCGGACGCGGCTTTTGCTGAGATGGGCGAGCAAATCGCCGGCGTCATCATTGAACCGCTTGCCGCGAACATGGGGGTCGTGCCGGCCGATCTCGGGTTTTTGCAGGCCTTGCGCGCGCGCTGCTCCGGTGCCGGTGCGTTGCTGATCTTCGACGAGGTGATCACCGGGTTCCGGCTGGGGCTCGGCGGCGCGCAGCAGCGATATGGCATTACTCCGGACCTGACGTGTCTCGGCAAGATCATCGGCGGAGGGTTGCCGGTCGGTGCGTTCGGTGGGCCGGCGCGCGTAATGGACCAGCTCGCGCCCGACGGGCCTGTGTACCAGGCCGGCACGCTCAGTGGGAACCCACTGGCGATGGCGGCCGGGTTGGCGGTGCTTGACGCGCTCGTTGCCGATCCGCCGTACGAGCGACTCGAGCGCACCGCGACCTTATTGTGTGAGGCGATTGCGGAGGCGTCGATTGGAGCCGGCGTGCCGGTCACCGTGAATCGCGAAGGGTCGGTTTTCTCGGCGTTCTTCCTGGGGGAGCCGGTGACCGACTATGACGTGGCCGGCCGTCAGGACGCGGCCGCCTATGCGCGCTTCTTCCACGCGATGTTGGCGCGCGGCATCAATCTCGCACCGGGTGCGTTCGAAGCCTGGTTTGTGTCGGCGGCGCACACTCCGGCAGACATCGATCGGACGGCAGTCGCGATCGAAGAGGCAATCCTGGAGTCGCGCGGTTAGGCGAACGCCGGATGCCCTTCGGCTTCCTCCCGCTTCTGCGCGCGCTCGAACCGCGCCAACAGCCACAGGTGCGCCGCGAACACAATGACGGAGACGATTAGGAAGTACGCCGCGTACAGGAAGACGAGCCCCTTGTTGCGGTAGGCGAACACCGTCGTTTGTGGGTGAGTGTCCGTCGCCGGGATCACGGCTCCGAACAGCAATGTGTTTCCCGATTGGAGGTAGCGAACCTTGGCGGCAGGGAGGGCTGATTGGTCGGGCGATGCGGGCGGCACGCCTTGTGCGCGAAAAGCCCAATCTTGAGGAGTCTTCGCTTTCGTTCCCTGCGCTGCGCCGAGCCGGGCGAGCGATGTTTCGACAACAGACCGAACGTTCTCGAACTCGCCTCCGGAAGCGATCTTCCCAGGGTAGGTCCCGCCGACTGCATCCCATCCGCCGGGGAAAAGCGCGACCTGTTCTGCGAAGTCCTCTTGGGCGATTTGGCTCGTCGGCGTGAACGGAATCCACGCCGGCTCGCGACCGCGTGGCCCCGTCGCCGTCGTCGTTCCCGGAGCCCCGAACAGCCACAAGGACGACAGGATGATCATCCAAATCCCCAGCGACACCATCAGTACTAGGTAACCCAGGCGCGTGCCGAGGTTTGACGCGAGAAGGATGTAGATGCTCCCGACCAGCACGACTACCGCGATGACCAGCGAGAGCACGGCCGGGAAGCCGACGAAGCACCCGTCGCATGCGATCGGCGCGAAATACCCCAGGGCTGCCATGGCTACTTCTCCTGAATGCTCTCGATGAACCGGACGAGCGCTTCTACCGCGCCGTCACCGAGCGCGGCCCACGAGGGCATCGACGGGCGCTCGACGTTGACCCGTCCCTTGCGAATTGTGGTCTTTAGATCTTCCGGAGTCATGCGCTGCAGGGCAACGCGGAGGTTGGGTCCAACGCCACCCTCGCCGTTGGTTCCGTGACAGACTGCACAGTTCGAAGAGAAGATCTGAGCGCCATCGGTGCCTGGTTCTTTCGGGAAGTCCTCTTGAATGCTCTGCAGGTAAGCCACGATGTTGGAGACCTGATGGCTGTTCAGTGGGCCTCCGAAGGCCAGCGCCCACGTGGGCATCGGCGTTCCGGGGCGTCCGTGGTTGATCGTGTCGGACAACAACTGCGTGATCTCGTCTTGGCGGCGCCCGGCCTGGAGGTAGCGCGAGTAGGCGTACTTGAGCGGAGGTACCGCGTAGTCGTGTGCGACGCCCCTGATGAGGACTTGGCGAATTCCGCCTCCAGCGTCCGGTCCATGGCACTGGGCGCACAAACTGACGAACGACGCCTTGCCTTCCTCGATGCCGGCGTTTGCGATCGCAGTGCGTTTCTCGGCCATGCGTTTGGGCTCGCGGAGCCAGTAGGCGGGGATCCACAGGGCGATGATCAGGGCCGCGAAGAAGGACCACACGAGGTAGTTCAGCAGGACTCGGTGCTCGAGTTCCTCGTCTGACGGGCCGGGTCGCGCTCCCCACGGGACTTTCGCAGTTCGCCGTCGGCCGGGTTGGTTCCAGGAACTCGCCAGCAGCAACAGCCCGAAGATCGCCAGCCCTCCAATCACGACCAGGGCGGTGCCGGCCTGAGCATCTATGGCGAACGGAATCACAAGTCCCCCCTGTGCGTCGTCAATGGTGGCTCCCGGCCGGCGTTACGCAGAACGGTCCTTCGGGATTCTGCCCGGTTGTGTTGGTCCCGCGGGATGGCCCCGTCTCGATGATGCCGGTGTTGACCTTCAGCGAGGAGCCCTCGGCCTTGATCGGGAAGCGGTCGAGTCCTCGGGGAGCCGGGCCTTGCTGGTACTCGCCGGCGCGGTTGTACTTGGATCCGTGGCATGGGCACTCGAACCACTGCGACGCCTGACAGAACGGAACGCGACACCCCAGGTGCACGCATCGCTGATACAGAGCCATCAAGCCGTCTGCGACGAGTCCTTTCGACGTGTAGATGCCGTCGACGTCTTGCGCTGGGTCGTATTCGACGAGATAGAAGCGACCTGGAGCGTAGTAAAAGGGCAGCTTTGTGGATCGAATCTGTGCCTTGATGTCGTCGGCGCTCATCGCCAGTGTGATCTCGCCGCCGAAGCCTCCCGACAGGCTTGGCCACAGGAAGGCGAGGCTTCCAAGTCCGAACCCTTCGAACATGGCGAATCCGAAGGCCGCTCCCAGCGCCTTTCGGAAGAACGCCCGCCGGGTCATTTGCCTGGGCCGGCCGAGAAACGGTTTCCTCGGACCTCCGGTGGATGTTCCCGACGAGCGGAACAGCCCCGCGACGTTGATCGCCATCAGTCCGAATCCTGCAACGGCAATTGCGCCGGCCAGGCCGATGATGACCCACTGTGCTCCTGTAGCGCCCAATGTTCGCATGATCACCTACAGATCGAAGTAGACGCCCGTTTGCCAGGGGAAGATGAAGTTGTAGCCGGGGCCGCGGAACAAGACGCCGAGGATGACGAGCACGGCCCAAAACATCATGAACGTCGTGAACAAAATGATTGCCAGCTTGCGACGCTCCGGCTTCACGCTGGGGTTCTTGTCGAGGTAGGGCAGCGCCATCATCACGATGAGCCCAATGCCGGGAATCGTTACCCCGGCCACCATGGGGTGGAAGTACCGCAGCAACTCCTGCAGGCCGAGGAAGTACCAGGGAGCCTTCGATGGGTTCGGCGTCAGGCTTGGGTTTGCCAGCTCGCGGAATGGCGCGTCCTTGAAAGTTGAGAAGGCGACGATGAACAGCATCATGACGAGCAGCGCGAGGAACTCCATCAGCAACAAGTGCGGCCACACGTTCACCTTGTCGTCCTGGCGCTTGATCGTGCGCTGGATGCCTTCCGGGGCGACGACCGCCAACATTCGGTGCGTCTCGCCGGCGCCGGTTCCACGTCCGCCGCCGCCGTTTCCGGTTGCCGAGCGTCCGGTAGCCGCGGCGACCCGCGCGGCGCGCTGCTCGGCCGTCAGTCGCTCCGCGCTTCCGGCTGCGGATTCGACTTCCGCTGTCGCTGTCGTGGGGACGGCGGAAGCTTCTGCGTCGGAGGGAGCGGGTTCCTTCTTCGTTCCGACCGTCGCCGGTTCACGTGTCTTGCGTACGAATGCGGACTTGGCGAGCGCGCGCGCCACCCGTTCGGACTTGCCTTCGGCAAGCGCCTTGTTGAATGTCTCTTGATCGATGCCGATTTCTTCGTGATCCGCCATTCCCGCGTCCCCCCTACAGCGGCCCGCTGATCCCGCCGTCTTTGCGGATGCGCCAGAAGTGCACGGCCATCAGCAGTAATGCGACAAACGGCAAGGCGAGCACGTGCAGCACGTACCATCGAATCAACGTCGGTGGTCCAACTTCGAGTCCTCCGACAAGCACGAACTTGACCTGTCTTCCGAACACCGGCGTGTATCCCATCATGTTGGTCCCGACGGTGACCGCCCAGATGGCGAGCTGGTCCCAGGGGAGCAGGTAGCCGGTGAACGACAGCAACAGCGTGATCTGCAGCAGGTTGATGCCGATCACCCAGTTGAACTCGCGCGGCGGCTTGTAGGCGCCGTGGTAGAACACTCGCGCCATGTGCAGGAATACGGTGAGGACCATCAGGTGCGCTGCCCACCGGTGCATGTTGCGAACGAACTGGCCGAAGGCAATCGCTTGTGACAAGTCCTGCATGTCTTGGTAGACCGGTGCCGATGTCAGGTCAACGGCGGGCCGGTAGAAGAACATGAGGTAGATGCCGGTAATAGTGAGCAAGGTGAACAGGAAGAAGGACAGTCCGCCCAAGCAGAACGTGTAGGTGAGTTTTATTCCGTGCCGACGCACCTTCACCGGGTGAAGGTGGTACAGCACGTTGTTCATCGTGGCCAGTGCGCGGTCGCGAGACGTATCCCGGTAGCCCTTCCGCAGGAAAGAGCCCGGTCGGAAGATCGATTTCCAGACCTGGGACTCTTGGGTCTTGTTGCGGAGGAGGTCCAACTTCTCCCCGAGCAGTCCCTTATCCGTCTTCGCCACGTCTTCGCCCTCCGGCTAACGCCCGCTCTTGGCCCTGTCCCCAACGGTGATGTAGAAGAGCGCATCCGAGGGGCAGCGCTCAACGCAGATTCCACATCGCGTGCATTCGGTGTCGTCGATCACGAAGACGGCGGCGGCGTTACCCGCCGCATCCTTGATCGCTGCCGTGTCGGCCGACGCCACGATGTCGCCCGACAGCATGTAGATGCAGTCCCATGGGCAGACGTCCTCGCAGGCGCGGCACAGGATGCACAGGTCGGCGTCCAGACCAATATGCCGCTTCGGGCGCACGCGTTCCTGCAGCCAGTTCGGATCCACGACCTTCAGGTCGTAGGCGTCGTAGAACTGAGGCTTGTTCGATTCCGCGCTCATTTGTAGCCGCCCGTGGACTCGGCTTTGCTCTCGCCGGAGCGAAGTTGCTTCGGAAGGCGGCGCTGGTAGATCACAAACGCTGCTCCGAATCCCGCGAGCACGATCCCGTTCTGCACCACGACGACCAGGTCTTTCGCGCTCTGCTTAAGGCACGAAAGGCCTTCGGACGTGGCCGGGTTGATCGCGGTGCAGCCCTGACCGCCCCAGCCCAGGCGACCGTCGGCAAAGTAGAGCCACCAACTGGGCAGGACGGCGAGCAGCCGGATGCCAAGAATGGAGATCGCCAGTCCGGCGAGTGTCGCCTTAACCCACTCGCTCCGGGAGCGCATTGCAGCGAAGAACAGACCTGCCGACAGGGCGACCCAAGCCACTTCGAACAAGAGCAGTTTCGGGTCCACAGGATCGAACGTGGCGTTCACGGTTCCTGCACCTTCCTCGCGTCGTGCCGGGGAGTATACGTCTTGCCTCGGAATTATGTAATTCGATTCGTAACATCTTGTCCGTTCCGGGCGACTGCGCTGGAGACTCGGTCCGATGCCCCGATTATCTCCATCCGCCCGAGACGACGCAAGGATGCGGTTTCGCGCCAGGTTGTGAAGGAACGCCAAGTCCATCGCCCACCGGGGGTCGGCGCCCTGTCGGGGGCGTTGCTACAGTCGCTCTATGCGAAACCGCAGGTCATTCATCCTGCTCGCGACGGTGTCGTCGCGCGGAACTCGGGGTGTAGTTCGTGGGAGTTGATATCCGTGATCGGAGATCGGCGGCACTTGTCTTCCTCGACGAGTGCAACGTGACCCATCCCTCGTTGTACAACCATGGCGCGGTCGTTGCGTGCTCCCTGAGCGGTGAAGACGTACTCAACATGATCTTGGATGAGGAGATTCGATGATGCCCCTGCTCGCAGTTCTCGCCGTCGCTTCCAAGGGGGTCGAGGGCGCGCTCCTTGGACCCGCGGGTGTTCCGGTCGCCTTCTTCGTTGGGATCGTGTCGTTTTTTACCCCTTGCATCCTTCCGCTGGTCCCGGGGTATCTGTCGTATGTCTCCGGACTCACCGGTGAGGAGATGGACGCACGCGCCGCGAGGCGGCGCGTGCTCGCCGGGACGTCGCTGTTCGTGCTCGGGTTCGCCACGATGTTCACCGCGCTGGGCGCCGCCGCCAGTCTCGTGGGGGGCTTTCTGCTTCAGAACTTAACGATCATCGATCGCATCGCCGGCGGCATTGTCATCATCATGGGTCTCGCGTTTCTGATTCCCAGCCTGATGCCGTTCATGGAGAGAGAGCGCCGGCCGTTTCTTTCTCGGGCAAAGCCCGGACTTGCCGGCGCCTATCCGCTTGGGCTGGCTTTCGCGGCGGGGTGGACGCCGTGCGTGGGTCCCGGCCTGAGCGTGATCTTGACTCTCGGGGTTGCCGAGGGTTCCGCGGTGAAGGCGGCGCTCTTGCTGTTCTCGTTCTCCATGGGATTCGGGATGTGGTTCGTGCTGGCGGGACTCGGGCTTCGTCGCGCTGCGTCGGCATCGGGGTGGCTGCACAAGCGGATGCGCGGGCTTCAGATCGTCGGCGGGTCGTTCATGCTGATTATTGGCGTCCTGCTCGTCACCAATCGGTGGGCCGACGTCATGGCTCCATTGCGCCGTCTGATCAATACTTTCCAGCCGCCGATCTAGGGCCGGGCCGACGGTGCGGTTGTCGGCGTAAAGTGGCGCCGACATGAAGTTCGGAATCGGCCAGTTCACGTTGCAGGTCCCGCCCTGGGACTTGCGCGCGCACGCGGAGGTTTACGCCGACGTGCTCGAGCTGATTGAGCTTGCCGAGCGCGCGGACTTCGACTCGGTGTGGCTGGCCGAGCATCACGGGGCGTCTGACGGATACGTGCCGTCGCTGCTGCCGTTTCTTGCTTCCGTAGCTGCGCGTACGACCCGGATCAAGCTCGGAACTGCCGTCATGCTGGCGCCGTTTCACCACCCGCTTCGCCTTGCAGAGGATGCCGCCGTCGTAGATGCGCTGTCGGGTGGCCGGCTCCGGCTGGGGCTCGGCCTCGGATGGGTGCCGGAGGAGTACCGGATGTTCGGCGCAGAGCAGCGCGGCC
>JBAZZY010000033.1 GCA_041658565.1 Actinomycetota bacterium
GCACCTCACTTGGTTGCGCTCGTGCGCGCCGGTGCGAAGTTCGTGAATGGAAAACTGATCGAACGCAACACGGGGAAGGACGCCGCGTGATTCACGCCACGCGTTCCACAACATTTGACGATATCTCAGCCCTCGCCGTTCGTGCGCTGCCATTCACGCTGGCTCACGTCCTGCGGAACATCTGCCGCCGCGGGCAGCAGGACCAAAGCCCCCACCAACGCCGTCAGTGCGACGATCGCAATCTTCGCTTTCTTCATTTTGTCTACTCCTCGATCGCTTGCCGCCGCTCACCGTGTGTCGATTGAGCCGTGTCTTGCGAACACGTCCGTCCCGAGTCCCCGGCGATGCGAATTTGCCCAGGAAGAGTCGTGCTTCCCAGACGAGGCCTGCGGTACGGAGGCGAAGTCCGCCTACAAACCGCTGATCTCGTCCTATTTAGTACGTTTCGGGCGCGCGGCGGACAATCGGTTCAAGGACCAAAAGAGCTTCACGGAGAGCCGATTCGCGTGTTACCGAGACCCTAGGGGGTTGGTCAGAAATGCCTTCGGCGCGCGCACGATGCCTTCGTCACTCCGGCCTTTGTGAGCGCGCGCCGCGCTTGCGAACGGGAGAGGTTGGCGGAGCGCCAGCCCGGCTCGTCGCCCAACAGATCGCGGCGTTCGCAAAGGGCGGAGCGCAGGTCCGCGGCCGACTGACGGTCAAGGCGCTTAAGCAGATCAGTGACGGCGGGCACGGCGTCCGTGCCGAGGAAGTAGCCGAGGTAGGCGGTGTCGATCTTGGCGGTCGCGCGCCAGCGCGCGACGTTGCGCTCGGCCACGAAACGCTCGGGGTTGATGACGTTGACGCCGGCGAGCAACACCAGTGCGGTGGCGATTGCGGTGGTGAGCAAATGCGCGCGCCTCTGCTTCCACACCGCCCCCCCCAACACCGTGAGCATCAAGCCGATCCAGCAGATGGCGACGTAAGCGAAGAAGCGGTCCACTGTGAAACCGAAAGTGCTCTCGTAGAGGCGTAGCCGCATGAATGCCGACACCACGATCACGAACGTGAGCGCGACCAGACCGGTGGCGAGTTGTTGGAAGAGCCGGACTGCGCGCGGTGTCTCGCGCGCGCCGAAGTCCCACATCGCAACGACGAGCAAGACCGTGAGCACCGAGACGGCAATCAGTTGGAAAAAGCCCGAGCGCGCGTATTCCGCATAGGTCAGGCCTGGGGTGACGAGCACCCGACTGCGGCCGCCGAACAGAAATGCGAATTGCACGGCGACGAAGACGGCGAAGAGCGCCTCGACTCCGACCATCGCCGCGATCCATTGCGACGCGCTCAGACGAATGCGATCCGGTGCCGCAGGGAGATTCTCGAGTTGTCCGCGCAGCATGGTCGCGATCATCAGAGTCGCGAAGAGTGCGACTCCAGTCGTGGTGAGGAACAAGTGCTGCGCGACTCCGGAGAAGTTCCAGTCGGGGAGCGCAGGGGTGACGAGGTCGGCGAACACCTTGTCGGCCGACGCGAGCAGGATCGCGAAGATCAACACCACCGGGACCGCGACCAGACCGGTGCGCACCGCGCTCCTAACGCGCCCCGGCTCGACGCTGCGACCAAACGACGCCAGCGGCGAAAAGACGAATTTCGGAATCCGCCAGACGCTCGCCAGAAGGCCCAACGCAGCGAGCGCGAAACCGCGCAAGGACGTCTTCAGCAGATCTGCGTGTTCATAGGCGACCGCGGTTGCGAGCAGCGTCAGGATCGCGAGGACGTCGAACGCAATGAGGGATTCCGCCCCGCGCAAGGCCGGGAAGATCGAGAAGAACGTCGCGAGCGCGAGAAGGGCTTTGCCCTTCGCGTCGCTAACGCGGTTCCAGAGCGCTCCCGTGACGACAGCAATGAACAAAGGAAACGACACGCCGAGACTCTGACCGTTGAACGCGGCGTCGAACAGGATTCCGATCGCGAGAACCATAAGCACGAGGCGCGCGCTGGATGTGACCTCACCGCGCCAGGACAGGCTGGGAATGTCTTTGCGATCGTTTGGCATGCCAATCACCATGCCCGCCCGCTCCCTCGGCGGCCATGTCCCATCGGGCACACCCTTTTCCCGCTGGAATCAAAGTCGAACGTCTTGACCCTGCCGCCGAGGGAGTCGTTTCTGGTGGCGATGGTTTTCGTCGTCACCATGCGCGCGAACGGTCTACGTCGGTGTTTTCAATCTCTACCATCGATGCCTAAAGGGGACCTGTGCTGAATCCTCGGAGTGGTTTTGAAAGCGTCGTTTGCGCCCTGAAAACCAGAAGGCGTGGGCGGGGGAGCGCGCCTACAACAAGAGCGGTTTTGCGCACGCACGCGCCTTTCGGCGAATCTATGCGGGCCATCCGGCGCCTGGAAGGACACTCGGACAGGGAGAATCGGTATGCCGACGCGCGGAACGAAGTTCACCCTTCGCGACAACCAAGTCCCAACTGCTTGGTTCAACGTAATCCCCTCGCTGCCGACTCCGCCGTCGCCGCCGCTTCACCCGGGCACGCGCGAGCCGATCGGCCCTGCGGATCTCGAGCCGTTGTTCCCGATGTCGCTGATCGAGCAAGAGGTCACCACAGCCGAGTGGGTGGACATCCCCGGCAAGGTCTTGGATGTCTATCGCATGTTCCGCCCGAGCCCGATGATCCGCGCGAAGCGACTCGAGAAGGCGCTGAAGACTCCCGCGCGCATCTACTACAAGTACGAGGGCGTCTCGCCCGCCGGATCGCACAAGCCGAACACCGCGATCCCGCAGGCTTATTACAACAAGGCCGCGAAGGTGAAGCGCATCGCGACCGAGACAGGCGCCGGACAGTGGGGAAGTGCGATCTCGATGGCATCGGCCTTTTTCGGGCTCGAGTGTCAGGTCTACATGGTCAGGGCTTCCTACAACCAGAAGCCGGGGCGTCGCGTGATGATGGAAACGTGGGGCGCGCGCGTGACGCCGTCCCCGTCGAACGAGACCGAGGCGGGCCGCGCGATGCTCGCGCAAGACCCGGACTCGCCGGGCTCGCTGGGTATGGCGATCTCGGAAGCCGTCGAGGAGGCCGCGAAGCGCGCCGACACCAAGTACGCCCTCGGCAGCGTGCTCAACCACGTGTTGCTGCACCAGACCGTGATCGGCCTCGAGGCCAAGCTTCAGATGGAGAAGGCCAAGGACTACCCGGACGTGATCGTTGGGTGCGTCGGCGGCGGTTCGAACTTCGCGGGCCTCGTGTTCCCGTTCGTTCCCGACCGCACGCGGGACGGCCGCGATATCCGGTTCCTGGCGGTCGAGCCGACGGCATGCCCGACGCTTACCCAAGGTCGCTTCGAGTACGACTTCGGCGACACCGCGGGAATGACTCCGCTGGTTGAGATGTACACGCTCGGCCGCGACTTCGTCCCGCCGCCGATTCACGCCGGTGGGCTGCGCTACCACGGCGACGCGCCGGTGCTTTGCCGTCTGGTCAAGGACGGGATCATCGATGCGGTCGCCTATCCGCAGTCGAAGGTCTTCGAGGCGGCGATGCAGTTCGCGCGCACCGAGGGCATCATTCCGGCGCCCGAGTCCGCGCACGCAATCCGCGGCGCGATCGACGAGGCGCTGGCATGCAAGGAAAGCGGCGAGTCCAAGGCCATCTTGTTCGGCCTTTCCGGCCACGGACTGCTCGACCTCAACGCCTACGAGTCCTACCTCGCCGGAAGCCTGATCGACGCATAATCGCGCGCTGAGCGCGGGAGCCGGGCGGATCGGAGTTGATCAGTCCCCGGGGGCGGACGTTGGGCGATGGGCGACTGCGAGGAAGGCCTGTTCGGCTTCGGCCAGAACAGGGCGCCAAGTCTCAGGCGGCTGGTTCGCGGGGACGTCGAACTCTTCGATCAGCAGTCGGATGATGCCCTCGAGGGCGATCCGTCCGGTGGGGAAGTGGATCTTGCTCAGGCCGCGGTGCGCGACTCCGCTCTCGGCGAGCCGTCCGTGGATCTGGACGTGCGCTTGCGGGTGGGGATCGGCGCCGGCTTCGCGGATGTAGTCGTAGCGGAAGATCCAGCGCTTGCCTTCGCGGTCGAGTTGATACTGGTAGCTCGACTTCTCGACCTTCATGCGGCGACCATCCGGCGTGTCGTCGAGGTAGAGGGACACGCTCAAGCGGAGATAGTTGCCGTTCGCGAGTTTGATCGGATCGAGGATCTTACCGGGGCCCCCGAGCGCTGCGCGCTTGCGTGGGCCGGGCCCGTAGAAGAGCCGGGGCGCAGAGCCGGCGTCTGCGATGGTCAGTTCCATGAGCCGGGCGGTGAGGTCGCGGAACGCGAGGAAGGAATCCGGTCTGCCTGACTTGTAGTGGCCGGTGAGCTCTCGAACCGCGGCGAGGAGATGCGGGAGCTCAGGCGGCCTGGAAGATGACGTCGTCGTCGGGAAGGAGGTCGGCTAGGACGAGGAGGTCGGCGACGCAGCCCGGATCCTGGAGATCTCCGAGCCGGTAGCGGCGCAGCAACTCGACGGCTGAGAGGTTCAGGCGGGTGCGCGCGCCATCCTCGAGCGCGGCGATGATCTCGTCGCGGGTCATTTCCAGTTCGACTGGCGGCACAGTCCACCTCCTCCTGAAGACAATATCGGCGGGGCGCGACACGACGTCAACAGGGCGGGCTCGAATTGCGACCTTCGGCCGCGAACGGACTCTTGCGACGCGAGGAGTTGAGATCTGGGAGCCCGCAGGCGTCCCAGCCGCCTCGCGACAGCCGGGTGATGACGTTGATCTCGGTCGCCTGGGGAGGAGCCGGGCGCCGCTTGGCGAAGTACAGCGCAATCCTGGAGCACCCCTAGCCGGACGCGCCGGGATGTCGGAGGGAGCGGTCGCTCGAACGAGCGCGGGGACGAGGAGGCACGACGATGCGGAAGCGGACTCTGATCTGGGTGACCGGGGTTTTGATCTTGGCTCTCGGCGTTACCGGTACCGGGTGGTCCGACGAGGAGCCGGACGAGGGGACGATCCTCCTTGAGGAGATCCCAAACATCGCCAAAAGAAGCGTGCTCTATTCGCTTCCTCCCGACCCGGAGTCTGCCCTCCAGGCGCTGTCCACCATGCCCGAGGGCTTGGATCGCGTTATCGCGATGCATCTCGGCCGGCTCTACCCGACTCCGAATGAGTTGACCCCCGGTGTGGCGCCGCTGATCAGTCTGCTGGGCGCGCGCGCGGACCTGCTCCTCAACCAGGACCACTGGAACAAGAAGGTGCAGGACTTGTCCAACGGGGAGTTCGCCATCCTCCTGCTGCCCGTGGACGCGACGACCGTCATCGTCGTCATGCCGACCGAGGTCGTGGAGGCGGACCCACGCGCCACGCCGCTTCCGCAGAGGCGCGTGGACCTGAGCGGAGTTACCTACACCTACAACGGCGAGACTCGAACGGTCGAGCAGTACATGGCCGACGGGGCGACCAACGCGATCGCGTTCATGCACCAGGGCAAGTACGTGTACGACGACTACCAGAACGGGTTTACGCCCGACACGCGTCACCAGATGTGGTCGGTCACCAAGTCGGTGACCACGGCGCTGGTGGGCATCGCGGTGGGCGAGGGGTTGGTGGACTCCGTCCTGGATCCGATTGAGAAGTACATTCCCGATGCAGCGGGGACCGTGTGGGAAGGAACCAGCGTCGAGGATCTGCTCCAGATGGAGTCGGGCATCTACTGGGTGGACGTTCCGGTGCACCAGCCTGAGGAGCTTGTCCTCATGGGGTTGGACTTCCACACCAACGGGCTCTACGGCATGACTCGGAACGAATACCTGCTCCAACTGACGCGCGTCTCCGAGCGAGGCAAGCAGTACCGCTACAACAGCGCCGACGCCCAGATGCTCGCGTGGCTTCTCGAGAACGTTTACGGGGAGTCGTACTCGAAGATTCTGTCCGAGAAGATCTGGCTGCCGGCCGGGATGGAGAACGACGCGTTGATCATGATCGACCGGGAGGGGCACTCGTTCGCCTCCATGGGCCTGTTCGCCACTCCGAGAGACATGGCGCGCTTCGGTGAGCTCTACCGCAACGGCGGCCAGAACCTGAAGGGTGAGCAGGTAGTGCCCGAGGCGTGGGTTGCGGCTTCCTCGGACTACTCCGTGGAGACCGGGGGTCCACGCGGCTACATGTGGGCCAAGTGGGACGGCGGATACACGGCTGTCGGGTACGGACACCAGCGCGTGAGCGTCGCGCCGGCACTCGACATGGTCGGAGTGCGCTTTGGAAACGACCCGGTGGACTCCAACGGCCCGAAGGAGTGGGAGGCTGTCTACTTCGCCGTCGCCGACGCGCTCGCGAACGGCGAGGACGGGTAGCCCCGCTCTCTCGGGCGCCCCCGAATCCGCGCGCTCATCGGTCGAGTGTCTCCGCGAGTTGTCCGAACGCGCCGCGAACCGCTTCGGAGATCGTCGGGTACGCGTGGATGGCGTCGGCGGCCGCGCGCAACGGAACGCGGCCGGCCATGGCGACGACGATCTCGTGGATCATCTCACCGGCGCCTTCTCCCACGATGTGGCCGCCGAGCAACTCGCCGGTGCGCGCGTCTGCGACGAGTTTCACGTGCCCCTCGGGTTTGCCTTCCATGAGGGCGCGCTCGTTGTCGGCCAAACGCAGTAACGATGTGATGACGTCATGTCCGACCTCGCGCGCAGCGCTCTCGCTCAAGCCGACGCTCGCGACTTCCGGATCGCAGTAGGTCACCTTTGGGACCACACGGTAGTCGCGCGCACGAGGCTTGCCTCCGATGTCGTCGACGACCAGTTCCGCTTCGTACCCGCCGACATGGGTGAAGAGCAACTCGCCGGTGGCATCGCCGGCCGCCCAGACGTTCGGCGCGGTCGTGCGCAGCGTCTCGTTCAAAACGGGCTTGCCCTTGTCGTCGAGCTTCATCCCGATCGCGTCGAGATCGTGACCGTCGAACACCGGTCGCCGTCCGGTCGCGACGAGCACAGCGTCGGCGTTAAGCGGCGCGCGACCGGCGATCTCGACGCGCCAGCCTTCCGTGCTATGGCGAGCACTCGCGATCTCCGCGCCGGTGAGGATGTCGATTCCGTCGGCTTCCAGGGCTTCGCGGATCGCTGTGCCGGAGTCTTCGTCCTCGGGCGGAAGCACTCGATCGCTCGCTTCGACGATGGTCACGCGCGAGCCGAAACGCGAATAGATCTGCGCGAACTCGACACCGATCGGCCCCCCACCGATCACCACGAGCGAGGACGGGACGCCCGCGGAGTGCCAGATCGCCTCCTTGTTCGTCCAGTACGGGCCGTCGCCGAGACCGTCGATGGGCGGGATCACGGCTTCGGTCCCAGTCGCGAACACGATGTGGTCGGCAAGGATGCGCTCGCCGGATGCGGTCTCTAATTCATTCGGACCCGTCACCCGAACCTCGTCCAGAATTACGCGCGCGCCCTTGTCGGTGAACGGGCGCGCGCCTTGCGATGTGTTTTGCTCGATGATCCGCCGCACGCGCGCGCGCACGGCGTCGAAGTCGACCTCGACGCTTCCGATCCGGACGCCGAAAGCGCCGGCCGCGCGCGCGAGCGCAGCGATCTTTGCGCTGCGAAGCATGACCTTGCTCGGCACGCAGCCGTACCAGTTGCATTCGCCGCCGAGGCGATCGCGCTCTGCCATCCCCACGCGCATTTCGCCGGCGGATGCGATACGGCCGACGATCTCAGAGCCGGTGCCGCCACCGCCGATCACGAAGACATCCAAGCGGTCGGTCACCATCGATTCGAGCCACCTCCTCGACATCGCGCTTGAGATCGGCGGCGTTGTGCCTGTCCGAGAGGTGCTGCGTCACCGGATGTCGCGACTTCACGGCGCGCGATTCCGCTAATGCAGGGTGCGGCGGCCGGGGCGAACCACTCCGACGAGCCACAGGATGCCGAGAATCAGCGCTGCCCACCACAGAATCTTCGCAGTGAAGATTCCGAGCAGGAACAGAACCACAGCGAGAACCAAGAGAAAGACCACGACCGTCTCCTTTTCTGAAGGGCCGACTACCTCCCGACAGCATCGCCTCGTCACGTCACGCATGCGTTACTGAAAGCGAGCCTTGCCGGCGACGAGTGCCCAGTGCCGGTGGGCCCGTCGGTCAGCTCGGATTCACAAACGATTCCACCCAGGTCTTAACCGCGGCGTAGATGTCTTTGGGGTCAGCGGCAACAGCCATCGCTTGCTCGGGGCTTGCCGAGTCGAATGTTTGCGTGATGTGCGCGCGCAACCCCTCGCGAGCGTTTCCTTCAATCCATAAGCGCACGATCAGGATCCCGGTGCGGTCGGAGGATTGGGTCTTCATGAGCCCATCTTCTCCTGCGACCGTCACGCCGACGTTACCCGGAGTTTGTCCGAATCTGATCAGACGTGCCGATGTCGGAGCAGACGGTTCAGCTCGAGCCTTCGATCAAGGCTCGGATGTCATCGGAGGGCTCGACTCCCAACTCGGTATGAACGAGTTCACGGAACGCCTCGTACTCGCGGCGCGCGGCACCGATGTTGTGTTCGGCTAGGTGCGCTCGGATGAGGGCGCGACGCGCGCTCTCACGCAAGGGTTCGCCCGATACGGCAGCGAGGCCCGCTTGGACGGTCTGCCCGAACCGGCCTTTCGCACTCAGCCGGAGGCAGAGGGCTTCGAGCGCGCGCAAGCGGAGTTGGTGGTATCGCTCGCGCTCCATAAGCACCCAGTCGTCGGTCCAGTCGGGCAGGATATCGGCCGAGAGAACCTCTTCGTTCACCGCAGCCACGTCGTCGAGGTCCTGAGTCGGGTCGAGCACCTTGTGGGCGAGCGCTTCACCCTCGCGGAGATCGACGGCCACCGTCGGCGACAGAACGAGGTGATCACTGGTAAGAGCGACCAAGGTGTACGTAGGGTGGTGGAGCCGCCACAAAGCCGAACGGAGGCTGCCTCCCGCGCGGTGATCAGTTGATTCCCCCCACAACGAGCCGCCGACGAACGTGCGGAGCAAGGGCTGTTCGTGCAGAGCGAGGAAGCAGACGAGTCGCTGGGCGTCCATGGGCAATGAAACGTCCTCGGCCTCAATGCTTAAATGAAAGCCGCCTAGTAAGCCAAGCCGCACCGGGGTCTGAGATCCAGCCGGTGTGGATGCGCCGCTCAAACTCATCGCTGGTCTCCTCGGCCCCGGGCATCCTTGCGGGGTTCTTCTTCGATGGATCCATTCTACGCCGCGCCGGTGACGCCGGCGTGACACGGGTCGCGCACAGTGACCCAAGAACGACATAAGACCTCGGAGAAGGAGACCGCTATGAGCGGGAAGACGGACAAGGTGGCGGGCCGCATCAAGCAAGCGTTTGGCGCGCTCACCGGCGACAAAAAGCTCAAAAGGGACGGACGAGCAGACGAACGCGCCGGCAATATCAAACAGAAGGCCGACGACTCGATCGATGCCATCCGAGACAAGCTCGAGGATGCGGCGGAGACGCTTAACCCGAGCGAGAAAGAGAAGTGAGTGATGGGCATTGGGATCAGTCTCTTCGTAGGTGTCGTCGGCGCGATCTTGCGTTATGCCGTCACCGGTTCAGCAAACCAGCAGGGCTTCAACATCCACACCGGCGGCGCCATCCTGATGATCGCCGGCGCGATCGGACTTGTGCTGTCCGTGCTGTTCTGGAGCAGCTTCGCTCCGTTCGGCCGTCGCAGTGAGTCGAGCAGCCGCACGGAAGAGCTCATCACAAAAGACGGCCACGAGCAGGGCCACATCGTCCGAGAGACGCGGGATCATCTCGCAGGTTGAGCGCCCGGATGCGCGGATTGATCACCGCGAGCGCTGCGCCGAGCTAGATCCCTTCCTGCTTTGGGCTCGGCATGAGGAGGCGGTCACATGGCAACTGCAATGGCTTTGGGCGGCTTCTTCGCAATGATTGTTGTCGCCCTGCAGTTCAGCAACTGGGCGGAACGGTGGCTGGCATCCGGTGCGTCACCGGTCAAGACGCGCGTGTCTGACGCAAAGACGACGCCATCTCGCGAGCTTTTCGCGTTCGCCCGGGAACACAAGACTGTTCGTGCCGCCTATGTCGCCCCGATCGTTGGAGGTCCGTCATGTCAGACGCGAAGGTGACACAGGGATTAGAAACCAAGGAAGAAGAAACGGATCCAAAGCTTGAGGAGAAGGCGGAAAGCGACTGACTCGACCCTGGGCACCCACGCGATCGACAGCGGCGGCAACGAAGAAGCCGGAGCGTCGCGCGGGACGACGGACTGCATAGTGCTGAGAACCGGCCGGACACGATGCTCGCGCGCGGCGCCCATGCAAGACAAGAGAGATCGTTAGGCAGGTGATTCGATCGGAGTGTCGAAAAGTCCGGAATGAATAGGACGAAGCGGATCTTCCTAACGCTGAGCTTGGCCCTGGGCATGATCCCGGTGGCCACGCATGCCCTCACGGGCTCGGACCTCGATGAGATCGCGATCGAGGTGCGCTCCAACCGCGCGGACCTGATCTCGGACGGGAATGCGCTCGTGCGTGTCTTGCTGCCCGAGGACGCCTCCGCGTCCGACATCGTCGTGGACGTCGACGGCACCGACGTCACGGCGGATTTTGGCGTGCGCTCCAGCGGCGCGTTCGAGGGAGTACTTCTCGACCTCGAGTTCGGTGACAACATCGTGACCGCGGCGCTGCCGGATGGACGCTACGCGCGCCTGACGATCACCAACCACCCCAACGGCGGGCCGATCTTCGGCGGTCCGCAACTCCAGCCCTGGAGGTGCCAGCAAGGGGCGACCGACGAGCAGTGCAACCAGGATCCGCAGTACACCTATGAGTATCTCTCGACCGACCCGCTGAAGTTCGGGCTTCAGCCGTACGACCCGGCGAATCCCCCGTCGGATGTGGCCACGACCACGACCGACGAGGGCGTGACGGTTCCCTTTGTCGTGCGCCAGGAACTCGGATATCAGGATCGCGATCAGTACAGGATTCTGACGCTGATGGAGCCGGGCGAGTCCTGGAGTCGCTGGGACCCGCCGGATCACTGGAACCACAAGGTGTTGATCCCGCACGGCGGCGGATGTGGGGCGTCGCGCGGAGCCGGCAGCGCGCCGTTGTTCGACTACAGCGGGAACTTCCCGCCGAACCCCTTCTATACCGACAGCTACATCACCGCTCTTGGGCGTGGGTTCGCGGTCATGTCCACGGCGCTGAACAACAACGGACACAACTGCAACTTGGTGCTGCAGGCCGAGTCTTTGATCATGGCGAAGGAACGTTTGATCGAGGAGTACGGGGACATCCGCTACACCATCGGGACCGGGTGCTCCGGCGGTTCGATCGCGCAGCAGCAAGTGGCCAACGCGTACCCGGGTGCCGTCTACGATGGTCTGGTCGTCACCTGCGCGTACCCCGACAACATTTCGACCGGCGCACAGTTTGCCGACTACCACATGCTTCGGGCGTACTTCGAAGATCCATCCCGCTGGGGCGACGGGATCGCGTGGACGCCGGCGCAGTGGGCGGCGGTGGAAGGCCGACCGGATCCGGTGAACGCGATTCTGGCCGACGAGATGTTCTTCAAGGGCGCCACCAATCCCGGCGGCGGGTGCGTTCCCGCGGACGTCGTCTACGACCCGGAGACCAACCCCGGAGGCGTTCGCTGCTCGATTCTGGACGCGATGATCAACGTGTTCGGCCCCCGTCCGGAGAGCGTCTGGTCTCCCATGGAGCAGGAGGCGGGCAAGGGCTTTGCCGGACAACCCTTCGGCAACGTCGGGATCCAGTACGGCCTCGGCGCGTTGGAGCAAGGCCTCATCACCGTGGATCAGTTCCTGGATCTCAACGCCAAGATCGGCGGCGGTGACATCGACATGAACGCCACCGCGGCGCGCCTTCTCGGAGATGAGGGAGCGTTGGCGAACTCGTACCGGAGCGGCGCGATCAACGAAGCCAACAACCTGAGCGGCGTGGCGATAATCGACCACGCCGGACCGGACCCCGGAGCCGCGCACGACTACGTGCACACGTGGTGGATGCGTTGGCGCTTGGAGCGTGAGTTCGGCCACTATCGCAATCACATTCTGTGGTTCGGCCCGACCGCGCTCATCGGCGATGTGAGCTGGTCCAACGAGGCGTTCCTCGCGATGGACCGCTGGCTTGCGGCGGTCGAGGCCGACGACTCGGACAAGTCGATCGCGCAGAAGATTCTCGACGACAAGCCCGCGGACATTCGCGATCGCTGCTCGTACGCTGCGGCGGCCGGTGCGGCGCCGACCGACGATGTGTGTTCGCCTCCGTTGGCTCAGACGCGGTACGGAAGTCCGCGGTCAGTCGCCGGAGGACTCGCGACCGATGACGTAAACGCCTGTCAGTTGCGACCGCTGCGTCGCTACGAGGTTCCGATCGAGCTGACCGATACGCAATACGAGCGAATGCAAGAGGTCTTCCCGTCCGGCGTTTGCGATTGGGCGAAGCCCGGTGTCGGCCAGCAGCCGACGATTCCGTGGCTCACGTATCAGCAGGCCGACGGGAGCGTGGTCTACGGAGGCCGGCCCCTCGGCCCGCCTCCGACCTCGGTCGCCGGCGCGATGTGAGCTTCGGGAAGCCGCGCTTGCGCGGAGCGAGGGGAGTTGCGGTGGGCGCGCGCGATCGCCGCCCTTGGTGCCGGGGTTCCTTGACGACCACACCGAGCGGTCACCGGGAGGACGGCTGCGATGACTGCTGAGCGTGTCGACGAGGCGATCGAAGTGATCGCGCGCGAGGATGCGGAGCTCGGCATGTGGGCGAAGGCGGCAGCGGATGTCCTGACTGAGGGCGAGGGCGAGGAGATGATCCACCAGTCGTCTCTCCAGCACCGGCTCTGGTGCTACCTGCCGAAGAAGACGGATGAGGAGTCTTGGGCGCCTTTGGTCGCGCTGCGCGCGGCCTGGACCTACGCTCCGGCCACAACTGGCTGATCTTGAATGCCCGCTTGGGGCGGCCGAAGGTGGAGAGCCCGGAAAAGCAGAGACCCCCTCTCGGGGGCCTCGCGGCCCAGCCGCCTAGACGACTGGGGGGATAGCCGGACTCTACAACACGTCAAGGATGGCGCCAAGGGTCAAGGGTGCAGAAAGTGGGGAACCTGCTGCTAGCAGGAGGTTGCCTACCATGCTCCGGGCCTCCGAAATGTACCTTTCTCATCGCGAATCTCGGCGGGGAACTGGCACTTACCAAGGACGCTTCCGAACAATTGCTTTGCCCCTCCTCGAGACTGGAGAGCGAGGCTCTTCCTGGACGCAGGATGTGGATTCACGATTGTCACCGGGCAGTTCAGGACGTGCTCGGCGATCCTCACCGGGGTCAGCAGGTCCGAGTCGTTGGTGATGATTGCCCCCGCCTCCATGTCCTTCTGCCAGGCGTCCATTAGAAGGTAGGAGGCGATATTCACATCCGACCCCTTCTCCTCGGTCTTCACTACTTGGACGGAGGACGGCCCCGTCTGAGGCGGATTCGTCAGAGTCATCCAGACATTGTTTCGCTGGAAGAACCCGAAGTGAATGCTTACCTTCGGCAGTGTGCGGAGGGCACGCAGGTAGGTCTCCTGCCGGGCATTCTGCTGAGGATCCGCCGCACTGGGGATTACCCGTGCCGTGAAGTAGCGAATCCTGTGCACCTCTTCCTTAGGGAAGAGTCGCCTGGCTACCGCGTCAATGTCAAGCCACTTGTATTTCGAGCCCCTGAGCGACCCGTAGTACAGATTGAAGCCGTCGATGTAGACGTTCATCTTTGCCATGAACCTAAGAATAGGCCCATTGAGCGACAGTTCGGCCAATCCAATGTGGTTCTGCATCCCAGGGTCTCGCCCAGACCGTCGACGCGACCCCAATGGAGCGCGTACTGCGCACTTCCCTTCGACGAGGACGGGCAGGCGCAGGCCGCGCGAGGACACGGAACGACGCCAAACGTCGAGAAGAAGTGTGAATCAACGACGAGCGAAGAACCGCAGGTGAAAAGGCCTCTGACCAGGTAACTTGCTGGTCGGGAAGGGGGGACTTGAACCCCCGGCCTCCACGTCCCGAACGTGGCGCGCTACCAAGCTGCGCTACTTCCCGTGCCGATCATTATACGGGCACCGCGCGCCCAATGAACTTCCGTTTCCGGGGGCCCGGGCGCGCGCTACTCTCGGGTGAATGAGCGCGCCGGACGGATGGCAGGATCTCGTGGACCGAATTCCGCACGGGGCGGGGGCGATCGGGCTCCTTTCGAGTGACGAATACACCCCCGACGTCCTCGAGTTCGATCGTGCGCTGTTGGCGCGCGCCCGCGGAGGCGCAAGGCCGAAGAATATCGCGCTGATTCTTTGTGCGGATCATCGTGCGGCATCGCTGAACGCGCGCAACGCTGCGACGTATTTCCAAGCGCTCGGCGCACGCGCGTTTCCGCTAGAAATCGAGCACGGGCCGCGCGCGCGCGCAACGACTCCGATCCCGGATTTCGACGTCATCTACATCGGCGGCGGCAGTCCGTCGCAGTTGCTCGGTTGCATGCGCGACTCGTCGGTTTGGGAAACGGTGCTTGAGCGGTGGCGTGCGGGCGCGGTGCTTGCGGGAGCAAGCGCGGGAGCGATGGCGCTGTCGATGCACTGCCAAGTTCCTCGCGCCGGCGATCGAGTTCCGACGCAGTGGACGGCGGGACTTGGCCCCATCAGCAACATCGCATTCGCGGTGCATGCGACATCGCGATCACGCGCGTGGCTCCAAGAGAGCGCAAAGACCGCACCGTTGCCGCTGCTTTGTATTGAGGACAAAACGGGCGTCGTTCTTACGGTGAATTCGTCTGCGCAGGTTGTGGGTTCGGGGCGCGTGTGGGTGATGAAGCCGACGCCTTAGGTGCGCAACCCGAATTACATTGGTGGCCGGGTTTGTGAAGAAGATGGGCCAAATATGGGGGTTCCCTGCGCACATATGGCGGTGCTAGCATGGCGCTCCCTGAGGGGGACGGGCCTGCAGGTCCGTAACGGGACGAGTACTTTCGAACGGGGAACCGGGATGGAAGAGGATCGGCTCGACTGCAGTTGGTGTGGCAGCGCACGATCGATCGAGTACGGGATTTGCCAAGTGTGTTTGATGGAGTATCCATTGGACACGAAGGTGATTTCGCTCTCGACCGCGCGTGTTGTTATGGGCAAGATGACGCGCCGCACGATCGACCTGACCGACGCCGGCGTCGCAGATCGTTCGTCGAGTTAAGTAAGGCTCGCGGTCACGTCGATCACGCGATGCGAACGAACACGTCCCACGTTCGGTTGATGTCGTTCTCGACTGCATCTGAGTAGATCGCATCGAACGCGACGACATCGCCGCGCGCCGAGACGGCACCGCGCGCGATCCACTCGTCGCCATCGGTGGATGTGGCGCGCGCGAGTTGCGCGCCCGACTCCGACAACGACACGCGTCGCGTCTTGCCGCTGCGAGAGTCGTGAACGAACACGTCTTCGTGGTCGTTGGAGTCGGCCGAAACCACAGCACCGTCGGCGGAAACAAACGCTACGAAGTGGGCGTCGCGTGAGAGCGCTACCGCGTCGACTTCTTGTGCCGCAAAGGCGGTGAGCGATCCGTCCGCGAGGCGCTTCAAGAAGATGCCGGTGGTGACTCCGGGGACCAGGTTGTCCGAGTCCGAGACGAAGGCGACGACGGTCCCGTCGGGGCTGATGGCCGGCAGGCGCGCGCCACGTGATCCGGGAACTCCTGCGTTGGATGTGTCCGCCCTCGTCGTGGTGCCGTCGGTCAGATCTCGGACGAACACGCCGGCGCACGGCTTGGCGCACGCCTCGGGGGTAAGGCGCGCGCCGGATTCGAAGGCGACCCGTCGACCGTCGGCCGACATCGACGGGCGGCTCGACTCGGCTTCGGCCTGGGCTCCGCGGGCGCCGATCGAGGCGCGCACCAAGGTCTTCTTCGTGCGATCGCGCACAAACACGTCTAAGCACGACATTCGGCCGTCGGGGCCGCAGCGGTTGGTGTCGCCGGCAACCAGGTTCGATGCCCACGATGCGAAAGCAACGTAGCGGCCGTCGGCGGAAATCGCCGGGCTCTCTGCGTCGGCGACGTCGTCGTTGCCGGGCGTCCCGTTCGCTGCCGCGGACACCAGCTCGGACCGGCCGGTCGAGCGGTCGTAGACGTACGTCTGAGCGCACGGCTGCTCTTGCATGGCGCAGGCGGGCGGGATCTCGGGGGAAACCAGGTTGGTCGCCTCTGAGACGAAGGCTATGAAGCGGCCGTTGCCGGAGATCGCGGGTGCGTAACTCGGGCCGTTTGCCTCGGATCCGGACGACGCGACCGACACACGCGTGGTGCGACCGGCGGTGAGGTCGCGCACGAAGATATCGGGCTCGTCGTTCAAGTCGCCCGAGACGAGGTTGGCTGCTGCCGAGGTGAAGGCTACGAAGCGGCCGTCTGCACTGATCGAGGGAGAGCGGCTGGGGCCGTCTCCGAGGCCCCCGTCGATTCCCACCGAGACCGCTTCGGTGGTCGGCGCGCGCGTGGGCGACGGCGACGGCGACGGCGAGGGTTCGCTCGCAGTAGCGCTGGGCGAAGGAGATTGCGAAGGCGTGGGAGTCGGCGAAGCCTGCGGTGTCGGAGCGCGTGAACAAGAGGCCAGCATCAGCGCGGCCAAAGCGGCTGCGGCTACTCGGTTCATGATTCGTTCCTTGGGACGAGTTCCAGCACGCAGACCTCCGGTCGGCACGAGAATCGAATTGGGGCGAACTTCGAAGTTCCCAGACCTGCGCTCACATGCAGCCATGCGTTGCCGATCCGGTGCGCGCCGCGCGCCATCCGCAGCGGCAGAGTGCTGTTGGTTACCAGCGCGCCGAGGAGCGGCACGCGCACTTGGCCGCCGTGTGTGTGGCCGCACAAGATCAGGTCGTAGCCGTGGCGCGCGACTTCCTCGACGATGTCGGGGGAGTGCGCGATGGCCATGCGGAATCCTTTGGCGGCGCGCGTGCGCAACGCTCCTAGGTCCGCGCGGCCGATGTGGGCATCGCCGAGACCCAGGACCTCGATGTCGCCGACGCGCACGGTCCGGTTGTCGATGAACTGCCAGCCGTGCTCCTCGAGCCCTCGAACGAGGTCTCTCCAGGGATTGGAGCGACCGGCGGTTTGCGGGTCGTGCGTCCACAGATAGCGCAGCCAGCTGCGCGGAGCAGGTCCGTGGTGATCGTGGGACCCGAGCACGAAGACTCGTCCGGCGCGCGCCGGAATCGCGCCAAGCGCGGCCACCGCGGCAGGAAGGCCACTCGCGTCTTCCAGAAGGTCTCCGGTAGCGACGACCACGTCGGGCTCTAGGGCCGCGAGTCCGGCAAGGAAGCGCTGCTTACGGCGCTGCGCCGCGCGCATGTGCAAGTCGGACACGTGAAGCACCCGCAACGGGCGCGCGCCGGATGCCAAGCACGGGATGTGATGGCGCCGCACGGCCCACCAGTAGCGCTCGATGAGCGATGCATAGGCGAAGACCGCGAGGCCGAGCGCGACAAAACCAAGGATGAGACGCAGCACGCGGCGTATCCTAGTCGTCACGATGTTGAGGGATCAGATCTCCGAAGACATGCGTGCCGCGATGAAGGCGCGCGAGCAGACGCGCGTCGGCACGTTGCGGATGCTGATGGCGGCCGTGAAGAATTCAGAGGTCGAGCGCGGGCGCGCGCTCGACGATGACGAGGTTCTGGACGCCATCACGCGTGAAGCCAAGCGCCGTCGCGAGTCGATAGACGCCTTCACCAAGGGCGGCCGCGACGAATTGGTGGCCAAAGAAACCGCCGAACTTGCGGTGCTGGAGTCGTACCTTCCCGCAGCCCTTACCGAAGCCGAACTCGCGGCGCTGGTTGACGAGGCGATTGCCGAAGCCGGCGCGACCGATCCCAAGCAAATGGGTGTGGTGATGAAGGTTCTGGTGCCCAAGATCCGCGGGCGCGCGGACGGTGGAGCGGTTTCGGCCCTGGTGCGCGCGCGCCTGGGAGCCTAAGGCTTCTTGCCCTTGCTGGGGGTCGGCGACGGCGACGTCGATCCCGATCCCGACGGCGACGGCGACGGCGAAGGCGACGGAGACGGCTTCGGGGACGGTGACGGTGACGGTGGGGGCGGCGGTGCTGCTCCATCCGACACCCGGAGCGTGACCATGACGCCCTTCTGTACTGCGGTCGCAGCGGCCGGATCCTGGGAAACAACGGTCCCCTTCGCGCGTCGCGAGGAGACAACCGCGGCCTTCACCGTTGGGAACCCGGCTTTCTTCAGCGCTTCTTGCGCGTCGGCGAGAGCCATGCCCGTGACGTCGGGCATGGAGACGCTCGGCGAGGCAGGCGCTTTCGGGAACTCCTTGACGGCAAGTCCCTGGTGCGCGATTCGCATGTAGCGCGACCAGATCATCGCGGGGAGGCTGCCTCCGTAGACCTTCGGTAATCCGTGGATGTTCTTCAGCGGCCGCTTGGTGCTTTCGGGGAACCCCAGCCACACGACGGTCGCGTACTGCGGCGTGAAGCCGGCGAACCACGCGTCGGTGTAGTTGTCGGTAGTGCCGGTCTTTCCGGCGGCAGGACGCCCGATCCGGCCGTTCTTGCGGCCGGTTCCGCGCAGGATCACCCCTTGCAGGATGTCGGTCGCCTGGGCGACGACGGCGCGCGTGACGCGCTGCTCGCAGTTTGGTTCGTTGCGCACAACCGTGTGGTTGTCCGGGGTCGAGATTCGCGAGATCGAGTAGGGCTGACACCACATGCCTTGGTTGGCCATCGTCGCGTACGCGCTGGCCATCTCCAGTGGCGTGACTGCGATCGAGCCGAGCGCGAGCGACAGGTACGGCGGCAGCTCTTGCTGGATGCCGAGCTTCTGCCCCATGGCTGCGACTTTTTCTGCTCCGACGAAGTTGATGAGCTGCACGTAGTAGGAGTTCACCGACAACTCGGTCGCGCGGCGAAGGTTCATGTAGCCGCCGCCGCGGCCGTCATAGTTGTTGACGATGTAGTCCTTGCCTTGGGCGTCCTTCAGCGTGATCGGCGAGGGAGTGTCGAAGGTAAGGCTTGGCGAAATCCCTGCTTCCAGCGCGGCCATCAGCGTGACCGGCTTGAATGTCGATCCCGGCTGGCGCAACCCCTGCGTCGCGAGATCGAACTTCTGGTTCTCGAAGTTGCGGCCGCCGACGACCGCGCGCACCGCACCCGTCGTCGGATCGATCGATGCAAGCGCTGCCGACGGATCGCCCTTGCGGTTGAGGATCTTCTCGATGCTCTGGGCCGCACCCTCTTGGGCTTTCGAGTCAAGCGTCGTCTGGATGCGAAGACCGGCTTGGAATATCTTGCGCGCGCGCTCGGCGCGCGTGGCGCCGAATCGAGCGTCGTTCAGGATTTGCGACTTGATGTACTCGATGAAGTAAGGCGTCTTGGTTCGGGGGAGCGGGTGCGCTGACGCGCCGAGCGCGCGCCGCGAGTACTTCTCGGCCAGCTCTCGGGTGATAAAGCCTTCGTCGGCCATGCGACTCAGAACGAGGTTGCGTCGTCTCTTCGCGGCGTCGGCGTGGCGGATCGGCTCGTAGTTCTCGGGGGCCTTCACGACTCCCGCGAGCAGCGCGCTCTGCACCGGCGTCAGCCTCTCGACGGGGATACCGAAGTAGTACTCGGCTGCGGCGCCGATGCCGTAGACGCCGTTGCCGAAGTAGGTCTCGTTCAGGTACTGCTCAAGGATCTTGAGTTTCGGCGTTGTCTTCTCCAGAGCGACGGCCAGCCGCGCCTCGCGGATCTTGCGATCGATCGAGCGCTCGTTGCCGACGAGGGTGTTCTTTACGAGCTGCTGGGTGATCGTGCTTCCGCCCTGGCGCACGGCGCCTGAGCGGAAGTTGAACAGCAGGGCGCGCGTGAGTCCGGCGAGATCAACCCCGTGGTGGTCGAAGAACTTCGCGTCCTCGATGGCGATGATCGCGTTCTGCGTGTTCTTTGGAACCCGACTCAGCGCGACGTAGACGCGGTTTTGCTCGCCGGCGAGTGTTGCGAGCACCGCGCCGTTGCGGTCGAGTACGACGGAGCGCTGCGCGACTTCGGGCAGGTCGGCCGAGCCGATCGGACCTGAGAAGCGATCAGATATCGTTCCGATGGTCTTGCTCGCGACGGCGATCCCGGGGGAAACGGCTAGGGCCGCCAGCAGCCCGGTAAACGCGGCGACGATGATCAAAAGCGCGACGCGGTGAACGAGTTCGGTGCCGTCCAACAGGGGCGGGTTTACGCGTTCGCCGAAGTGCATCGCGTCCTGGATGCGCGCGCGCCACTCCGCGCGGGATCGGGGAAGTCGATGGCGGGCTGATTCGTCGTGGACGTTGTCCATTCGAGAATCAGGGTACCGCGTTGCCGTCCGCGAGGAGATTCCCCACCGTACGCAGGGATTTCACGTCTACTACGTCGTCGGCGAGGTCGGGAACGCGCCAGACGGGCGTGTCCTCGAAGCCGGTGAACGCGTCGGCAAGCAGCCGCTCCTCGCGCGCGGCTACAGAGCGCCACAGGCCGTATACGTCCAAGGTTTCACGCAGCGGGCCTTTGGGCGCGCGCGCCGCGAGCCCGGCGAGATCCTCCAACCCGGTTACCGACGGGACGCTGTGGGTGCGGTTAACGACGATGCCGCCGAGGGGCATATGGTCCGCAGTAAGACGCTCGGCGAAGTAGCGGGCTTCGCGCAGACTCGCCTCTGTGGGGGAGGTCACCACGACGAACCCGGTGCGGCGCGCGCCGAGCAACTCGCGCACGCGCACCGATCGACTCTTGAAGGTCTCGTACATCCCTTCGAAGGCTTGGAAGAACTCCGCGACGTCGCCGAGCACCTCGCTGCCGGTGATGCGGGTCACGGTACGCAGCATCGTGCGAGTACCGAAGTTCAACAGCTTTAAGCCGGTCTTGCCGGCCTTCAAATACGGCCACAGCATCAGCCGCAAGAAGCGCCCTTCGAGGAAGTCGGTGAGCCGGCGCGGGGCGTCGAGGAAGTCCAGTGCGCTGCGCGTCGGGGGAGTGTCGATGACGATCAGTTCCCAACGACCTTCTTCGTGCAGCTCCCACAACTTCTCCATCGCCATGTATTCCTGCGTGCCCGAAAGCGTCGAGGAGACATGCTTGTAGAAGGGGTTGGCGAAGATCTTCTCGGCACGATCGCGCGTCGTCATGTCAAGGATCATCTCGTCGAACGTCCGCTTCATGTCGAGCATCATCGCGTGCAGTTCGCCCGAGGACTTCGTTCGTCCGAGCTTGGCGGGGTCGACGTGGTGCGGCGTGTTGCCGAGGAACTCGACGCCCAGCGATTGCGCGAGCCGTTTCGCCGGGTCGATCGTGCATACGATCACCCGTTTGCCGTTGTCGGCCGCGCGCAACGCCAGCGCTGCCGACATCGTGGTCTTGCCGACGCCGCCCGAGCCCGTGCACACGATGATGTGGCGTTCGGACAGGAGATCGTCGATCTTCACAGGTGTGCTCCCAGGAGTCCGGAAAGCGTCGCGATCTCGTTCTTGCCGATGTGATCGGAGAACACGTATGGAAGCTCGACGCGCGCCAGGTCGGTTTCGGCGGCTAGGGCGGATATCGCCTTGCGCTGGTTGCGCGCGCGCCGCGCGTGCGCGGTCGCAACCTCGGCAAGTCCGCGGATCGCTTCATCGGAGAGGTCCATTCCCGCGGCTGCCTCGCGCAGTGTGGCTGCTGGGTCGCGTCCGAGCGCGCGCACTTCCGGCCACACGGCGTTTACCACGATCGGCCCAAGCGCGATTCCCATCGCGCGGAAGATATCGGCGCTTTCGACGGTTTCGCGCACCGGCATTTCCTCGGGGTGGGTGACCAAGATCACCTGTGTTCGTTTCGGGTCGAAGACCATGTCGATCACGCCTTGGGCTTGCTGGCGTATCGGCCCGCCGCGGACGAGTTCGCCGACCGCGCGCGGCGCGTCCAGGATGCGCGGCAACCGTCCGGTCGGAGGTGCGTCCAGAATGATCAAGTCGTAGACGTAGCGGCCGTCCTCGCGGCGTTGCTCGGCCTCCTTGATCTTGCCGATCAGCAAGATGTCGCGCAGTCCCGGGGCCGTGGACGTCGCGAAGTCCACGATTTTCGAGTGCACCAGCGCGCGCGACAGCCTCGGAATTCCGTAGAACAACTGCAAGTACTCAACGAGCGCCTCGTCGGCTTCGACCGACATCGCGGTGAGGTTGGGCGCAACTTCGGTTTCCGCGTAGTGCAGTTCGGTCAGGCCCAGAAGCGGGGCGAATGCGTTGCGAGCCTCGACTTCGGCGAGCAGAACGCGGCGGCCCGATTCGGCGGCGGCTTTCGCGAGCGCGACCGCCACCGTTGTCTTCCCGACGCCTCCTTTACCGGAGACGATGGCGACGCGCGCGGCACCCAGGCTTTGAGACATTGCAGCCATGATAGCCGCGCGCCTTTCGCCCTACGCGTGGGCCGATCGGTTGCCGGCGGGATTTCACACACTCGACCCCGGTTGTCTTGACCGGAGGGAGGGCAGTCGCGTGGCATGCTTGGCGGATGATGCGTGAGGCGGAGGACCTGGTCGCGCGCTTACGCGCGCTCGGCAGCGAACGCAATCGGTCCGGTATGGCGCGGTTCGGGATCAACGTCGAGCACGCTCTTGGGGTTTCGGTGACCGAGATCCGGCGTTTGGCGCGCGCCGCCGGGCGCGACCACCGCCTAGCCTCGGCGCTGTGGAAGACCGGAATCCACGAGGCCCGGATCCTCGCCTCGATGGTGGAGGACCCGGCCGCGGTCACCCCGGCGCAGATGGACCGGTGGGCGCGCGCGTTCGACTCCTGGGACGTGTGCGACCAGGTCTGCATGAACCTGTTCGACAAGACGCCGTATGCCTGGGACAAGGCCGTCGAGTGGAGCGCGCGCGAGGCCGAGTTCGTGAAGCGTGCGGGATTCTCGCTGATGGCCTCTCTGGCCTCCCACGACCGCGAGTCGCCGGACGCGCGCTTCGGCGCTTTCCTCGAAGCGATTGAGCGTGAGGCCGCCGACGACCGCAACTTCGTGCGCAAGGCTGTGAATTGGGCCCTGCGCGGGATCGGAAAGCGCAACGCGTCATTGAACGGGCGCGCGGTCGCGGTCGCCGTGCGCCTGAAGGCCCGGCCCGAGCGCGCGGCGCGTTGGATCGGGTCCGATGCCCTGCGGGAATTGCAGAGCGAAGCCGTGCGCGCGCGCCTCGCGAAGCGCGGGTAGGCCCGGCACCGGCACCGGGCGCTGAGTATCATTGCCCACCTGATGCGTCGAGTTATCGCGGCGATTGTGCTGGCTTTGGGTCTGGTTCCGGCCGCGGCCGCGCTGGCGGCGGAGACCGGCCCGGTGGTGGACGTGGTCGAGATCGCCGGAGTGATCGACCGGCCGATCGCTGAGTACGTCATCGAGCGCATTGCCGCTGCCGAGCGCGACGGCGACGACTTGGTGGTCCTTCACATGGACAGCGTCGGCGGTGTGAAGATCTCGGACGGGCAGATGCTTCCGCCGCTCGTGCGCGCCGTCCGGGACGCGAAGGTTCCGGTGGCTGTGCACGTTGGACCTCGCGCGGCGCGCGCCGAGGGTCTGGCCGTTTATCTGGCCGCTGCAGCCGACGCGGCGACGATCGGCCCGAGCGCGCGCATGGGCCGCGCCGACCCGATCGACGTCGGGCGCGCGGGAGCCGTGTCGCGCGCGGTCCAGCGGGAGGAACTCGCTGCGCTCACGTCGCGTCGCGGAGGCACACTGAGTGGGGATCCCTTCGGCTGGTATGGAGCGAACGCCGCAGTCGAAGCGGGCCTTGCCGACGCCGTCGTCCCCGGCGTGGACGAGCTGCTCCGGCGCTTGGACGGCAAAACCGTTGCCACGTCGCGCGGCGCGGTGAAACTCAGTCTTCCCTCCGACGGAACCATCGTGCGCTTTGGGCAGCCGGGGCCGATCCGACGGTTCCTGCACGCGTTCGCCAATCCCGCGCTGGTCTACGTGGCCCTTTTCGCCGCCGTGCTCATGATCGTGTTCGAGCTGTTCCAGCCGGGGTTCGGCGTGGCCGGCGTCACCGGCGGCTTGATCTTGGTGGCGACGACATATGGGTTCACGGTCTTGCCTGCGCGCTGGGATGGGCTGCTGATGCTCTTGGTGGGTTTCGTTCTGTTGACGATCGACGTTGCGCGCGACGAGCTGCTCGTGCCGACGGCCCTTGGATCGGCCGGGATCGTGGCCGGCTCACTGAGGCTCTTCAGCGGCCGGACGGACGCGGTCCGGCTTTCTCCTTGGCTGATCGGCTTCTGCGTCGTGTCGGCGCTGATCGTGTTCGTTCCGGTCATGACATGGGTGCGGCGCCAACGCGCGCCGGTCTCTGCGGCCGCACACCGCGAGCTGATCGGTCGGGTCGGCGATGTTCGCAGCACGCTCAACCCCGAGGGCTACGTGTGGGTGGACGGCGAACTTTGGCGGGGGCGCAGCGAGGACGGCAGCCGGATGCGCGTTGGGGAGCCGATCACGGTGGCGAGCGCGCAGGGTCGGGTCCTGATCGTGCGCCCGTCTGCCCTGAAGGGATAGCCCGGGGCCTGGACCAGCGGGAACGACTTTGCCGGAGATTTTTTCCCAGATATTGCTCCGCCGGGAACATCCAGGGACTTCTCGGCGTCGGTAGTAGGTGAGGAGGCTGAGGACCATCGTGCGTGCGGCCCCGGGACGGTCGAGCGCGGTGGGCGAGGTGGTACGGGCGAACTGGCATGAAAGCGTTGGATGGCAAGACCGGGCGGCATGTCGCAGCGCCGACCCCAATCTGTTCTTCTCTCCGCAGCACTTGGAGGACAGGTCTGAGCGGCGCGCTCGCGAGGCGCGCGCCAAGGAGATCTGTGAGGGTTGTCCCGTCCTCGGGGCGTGTTTGACCTTCGCGATAGATACGAATGAGCCTCACGGGATCTGGGGCGGAATGAACGAAGGGGAGCGCCGGCGGTCTGTGGAGAAGCGCGCCGGCTGAGGTCGACCTCTCCGGGCGATCGGTGGAAACCTGCCGGTCGCCCGTTGCGTTTCCAAGGTCCGGTAGGCTCGGCGTCACTCGAGCGGGAGGTGCCGCATGCAGCAGTGGGAGTACGTGTCCGTGCCCTTGATCCCACACGCCATTGCCGAGATCTTGAACAACTGGGGCGAAGAAGGCTGGGAACTGGTGCAGGTGTACATGCCGACGGAAGTCCCCGGGACCGTCGCGCTCCTCAAGAGGCCGAAGTCGTCGTGAGTGCCGAGGCGCGTTTGGCGGAACTCGGCATCGTGCTCCCGGAACCACCGGCACCGGTGGCGAGTTACGTTCCGGTCGTGGTCGCCGGTGGGTTCGCTTACGTGAGCGGCCAGGTGCCTTTGCGCGCCGAAGGACTTCCGCGTCTCGGATCGGTCGGCGCGGAAGTGACCCAAGAAGAAGCAGTCGAAGAGGCGCGCTATTGCGGCATCAACATCCTCGCGCAGTTGCGCGCGGCGCTGGGTTCACTCGACAACGTGGCGCGCGTAGTGAAGCTGACGGTGTTCGTTGCATCGGCGCCGGGGTTTCGCATGCAGCCGCTGGTTGCCAACGGCGCGAGCGACTTGATGGTCGAGGTGTTCGGCGACGCAGGCCGCCACGCGCGCGCGGCCGTCGGCGTGGCGGAGTTGCCGCTGGGCGTTCCGGTCGAGGTGGACGCCGTGGTGCAGGTGCGCTGAGAGGCTCTGCGCGCGCGAGGTCGGTTCTTCGCGCGCGACGTGCGAAGTGCCCGAGTTGATCCGACGATCGGGGGTGGGGATGTACGCGAGGCGCCTTGCTCTACCGCTGTGCCTGCTGTTATTGAGCGCGTGCGGATCGCGTGCGGACGTGTCGTATCGGGGGTCAAGCCCGGTCGCGAGAACATCCAATGTCGACTCGCCTTCACCGTCGCCATCGCCCTCACCATCGCCGAGTCCAAGCCGCTCGCCTCGGAGCACGACACCGGTTCTTCGTGCGTGGCCGGAGACGAAGAACTGCCGCTCGGGTCCCGCGAACCGTCCGGCGATGTTGGGGATCACCATGGTCGACTATGACGATTGGTCGGCCGGGGAAGGCTGGCGGCCCTGGCCCTACAGGGAGGCAATTCGCGCGCTGGAGCGCGCAGGGGTCTCTGCCCAGATGGTCAAGCGGTCCGGTCCGGCAATGTGGTCGGGGCATGCTCTTGCGCGCGGGACCGAGAGCGCGTTGTTGCGCTCCGCGAGGTTGATTGAGGGCATGGACCCGCCCGGCGACGCGTCCCCGGCCGACACCCGGATCGAATGCGCCGGGCACGTCTTCCTCGACCGTCCGCCAAAGCACTTGCGGGGTAAGTTCAGTATCGAGGTTCGGAAGGGAACAAACGTGAAGGCGCTCATCGCCCGGATGGGCGGACGAGAGCGAATCCAAGACGATGCTTCCCGCGAAGGCGAGGGGCGTTCCTGGTGGGATCTTGTCACGCCGGATCCAAGCAGGGTGCAGCGCGCGATGCAGTATCTGGACAACTCTGAGGTGCTGGGCGTCGGTCTCGAGCCGAACTGTTGGAACGAGTGCGACTTCCGCACCTACGGCCCCCAGATCGATCGGGGGCTGTTCGGAACCGTGCGCCTGCACGACGGCAACTGCATGCCGGGGCCATCAAGCGCCATGAGGAGCTGTCGTTCCCGACCGGTCGCCCGGAGCATCTCCATCTACTCGCCGCCGCTAGGAGACCGCTGATTTAGTCGCCAACTTCGGCGGTGTTTGGGTCCCGATGTGAGAACATCGCACCATGGCCAAGGGGAAGACTCCAACCCAGGTTCAGTTCGAGGACGCGGCCCGGCTCTTGG